>JAGGXK010000034.1 GCA_021163115.1 Desulfurococcales archaeon
GTACTATGCTACACTTATAGTTTATACCTTAAACAACAAACCTTTTGTAGTAGAAACTCTATAAAATACCTGGTGAGGTCTAGAGAAAGTTGTACAATTTTGTACATACTACTTATACACAATTATATATGTAAGAGTGTGGGAAAAAGATATTTATTTCTATGATTTCTATATAGAATAATAATTAAGGCTATCCGTATGACTGGATAAGGGGGGTAGAAGAAGGTATGGATACCAAGTTTATAGTTGCAGCTATAATCTTACTCATCGTAGGCCTTGGAATAGGATATGGTATTGCAAGCGTATCCGTACCAACTAAAGTTGAAACTGTTACAGCTACTGTTGGAGCGCAGACAGTTACAAAGACAATAACCCAGACAGTTGTTCCTGGAGTAGAGAAGCTTGATGAGAGAAACGTGTATACATTATCATGGGATCAAATAGTAAACCTGGCTAAGAAGGAGGGTGAGGTTGTCTGGTATGGTTTTGGCAGCACCTATGAGAGGGACTTCTTTACAGAGCTTTGTCAGATGTTTGAACAGGAAACAGGTATTAAGTGTACATATGTCCATGGCAGCTGGTTTGATACTGTACAGAAGATAATTAGTGAGAAGGAGGCTGGCAAGGAGACTGGTGACATAGATGTTGTACTGGCTTGGTCCAAGCCATTTGCTATGGCTTATGAAGCTGAAGCAGTATGGGATGTAAACCTTGCAGAAGTAGTACCTAATGCTAAGGGTATACCATTTGTAGCAAGATACTTCCACGACATGTATCCAACAAATGGTAGACACCTACCCATACTAGCATGGTGGGTAGGATTCCTGTATAGAAAAGACATGTTCAAGTATCCTGATGACCTACCAAAGTCATTTGATGAGCTCCTTGACTGGGTTAAGAACCATCCAGGGAAGTTCACATACTGTGACCCCAACAAGGGTGGTAGCGGACACACCTTCTTAATAGGCTTAGCTGAATGGTTCTATGGATACGACAAGTTCGCTTTTGCCAAGTTTAGTGAGGAACGTGCTAAGGAGATCTTCGATAGTAAAGGAAAATATGACATGGACTTCTGGGAATACCTGAACGAGCTAGAGAAGTACATGTACCAGCCAGGTAATTATCCGCAGGGTAACAAGGCTACAATAGAGCTCTTCGAAGCGGGTGAGGTATACCTTATACCAATGTGGATCTCAATTACAATGCAGGAGGTAGAATCAGGTAGGTTAGACCCCAACTGGGTAGGAATGTATATACCAGAGCCTACAATGCCTGGGCCCTTCGATGGTGTATTCATACCATTTAATGCACCACACAAGGCAGCTGCTCTAGTATTCATAAACTGGCTATTATCAAACAAGGTACAAGCACTAATACCACAGAGGATAGGAGCATACCCAGCAGTTACAGAGGCCTGGAACCAGGTTCCAGATGATGTAAAGAACCAGCCGTGGTGGCCAATTAACGATCCATACAACAACCTAGCCAAATGGCGTGACTTCGGACCCTTATGGTATAGGCATGCAGACTACATGTTCTGGATGATGCAGACCTGGGTTGATGAAGTAGCTAGAAAGTAAAAATAAAGGCGGGGATAGGATCCATGAGGATCACTAGGGACGATCTTATTTCAATTATTTTTCTCCTCCCCCTCTATATTTTCATAATAGTAATGGTTTTTATCCCGATCGTGAACGTTATATTGGGTTCTTTTGGAATATCCTTATTTGGTGAAAAATCAGAGTTTACTCTAAAGGGTTATAATGAGTTCTTGGCTTCTGAAAGCCCATATATGTACTCATTGTTCTTCACCATATACATTAGCCTTATAGCTACAGTAATCAGTATAGTGGCTGGCTATCTCTTTGCAATATATTTAACTGTAAAGAAGCCCCCTATATGGAGTAAGGTATCAACGGTAATGACGATACCACTGTTTACACCATATATTGTTGGAGCATTTATGTGGTGGACACTGTTATGGCCAAGAGGATACATATCACTATTTGTAAACGGTATATTGATGAGGCTTGGCCTAGCCCATGAACCATTGCCATTGGTAAATGATCCATATGGTATAGGTATATTATTTGGCGAAGTCTGGATCAGGTTTGTCATAGCAGTATCAATATTCTATGGACCGTTACAATTGATTAATCCAGAATTGATTGATGCTGCCCGGAGCCTTGGAGCGGGTACATGGACTATAATACGGAAGATCTTTATACCATTGACAAAGTATGCACTTATAGCTACAAGTGCTATAGTCCTGTTGGCTACAATGGCTGGTGTATCAATACCACTAGTGCTAGGTGGTAGTTGGCCACAATTCCTAAACGTAATGATATACCTTGATGTAACAACTAGGTTTAACTATATAATGGCGTATACATCAGGTGTATTCTACATAATAGCGTCAGCCGCACTTGGATACATATTCTTTAGATTTACTACAAAGAAGGTGATACTTCAGACGAGGTGATCGTATGTACGGGGAGAGGAGGCAGCGGCTATGGGATCTCCTCGTAATAGGTATAGTAATGGTTTATATACTATTACCGATGGTAGTGCTTGTCGAGTACGCGTTTGCAGAGAAATGGTATGCCTACCAGTTATATCCATCGCAGTGGGGGCTAAAATGGTTCTCATGGGTATTTAAGCACCATGATACAAGGATGGCCTTCCTCTACAGCTATACACTAGCACCACTAGTAATGCTTACTACTCTCGCGCTATGTATTCCAGCAGGCTACGTACTTGGAACAAAGAGAACAAAACTAAGTATATTCACGGAGAACCTTGTAAACATGAATATGGCTCTGCCAGTGATAGTTATAGGTATAGGTCTGCTACCACTATATACTAGGCTAGGGCTTCTAGGAAATTACTGGGCACTTATACCAGCCCATATGATAGGTGCAATCCCATATACACTAAGAAGTGTAACAGCAGCATTTATGCAGGTTCCTCGAGACCTAGAGGAGGCAGCTAGAGTGCTTGGAGCAACAAAACTACAGGTTATAAGAAAAGTATACATACCAATAACATGGAGAGGGATACTGGCTGGAGGAATATTTGCTTTCTCATGGTCTCTCAACGAGTTCATACTAACACTATTACTTGGAGCACCAGCTGTAAAGACACTGCCAATAGCTATCTATGAATACGTGGGAGGATACTACCTAACACCACAGCCAGCAGCCGCCTTAAGTATATTCATACTTTTACCCTCAATAGCCATAGCCTTATTCTTTGAGAAATACCTCCAGGTATCACTAGGTCTAGGTGGTGGGTAAATGGCACGTATAGTATTAAAGGATATACTTAAAAAATATGGAAAAGTTGTAGCAGCTGATATTCCCCACCTTGAGATAAAGGATGGAGAATTCTTTGGCCTACTAGGTCCATCAGGTAGTGGTAAAACAACTACACTAAGGATTATAGCAGGTTTAACGAGACCGGATAAAGGAAGAGTGTATATCGGGGACGAGGATATAACAGAGGTTCCGCCAGAGAAGAGAAACCTTGGCATGGTATTTCAGAGCTGGGCCCTCTTCCCACACCTGACAGTATTTGAGAACATAGCCTTTGGTCTACGCTTACGTAAACTACCCGAGGATGAGATAAGAAAGAGGATTAAATGGGCTACAGAGCTCCTCCAGATCAGTGAACTCCTTAATCGTTATCCATGGCAGCTAAGTGGTGGGCAGCAGCAACGAGTAGCTGTGGCTAGAGCTATAGTTCTTTATCCAAGAGCACTATTATTTGATGAGCCTTTAAGCAACCTTGATGCAAAACTTAGAGAACAAGTTAGATTTGAGCTAAGAAAGCTACAGAAGGATCTAAAAATAACATCAGTCTATGTCACCCATGATCAAACAGAGGCATTTGCCATATGTGATAGGATCGCTATCATGAACCAGGGTAGGATACAACAGATAGGCACCCCCGAAGAGATCTATAGTAAGCCTAGGACAAAGTTTGTAGCAGAGTTTATCGGGATAACCAGGTTTATTGAGGGAAGAGTAGATGAAATAGTTGATGAGTCGAACGGCCTTATACGTGTTATAACAGATGATGGTCTTGAAATAATTTCATGGGGCGATCTCGACAGGATTACTAAGGGTTCAAAGGTATATGTTGCAGTAAGACCTGACTTCATAAGCCTTGTATCAAGGAAAACCGAGGAACCTAATGTATTTAAGGCTGTTGTAGAAATGGCTACGTATGTAGGAGATGTCATGGACTATGAAATAAGGATAGGAAATTGGAGGTTGAGATTCAAGACTTCTCCAACCCACAAGTTTACTGTTGGCCAAGAGATCTATGTAAAACTGCATAAGGAGAAATTGATCGCTATATTGGCTTGAGGGAGGTAATATTTATGAAAATAACTATTCTCGGAGCAGGGGCAATGGGTTCAGCTTTAACAGTACCTATTAGTGAAAGAGGGCATGAAATAAGACTATGGTTTACCAAATACGATATGCCAATATACAACGAAGTATCTAGAGGAAAGCCTCATCCAAGAATAAAAGTTATGCTACCAGATACGGTGAAGCTATATAAGCCAGATGAGTTAAAGGACGTATTAAGTGATGTCGATGTTATAATAGTTGCGGTAAGCTCACAAGGCGTATTGCCTATATCGAAGCTAGTTAGAGAAACCGTAGGAGTACCTGATTCACCAATTCTTATTGTGTCAAAGGGTATTGAGGTAGTAAATGGAAGAACTATGACAATGTCTGAGATAGTCTTAAAGTATACTGGCAGTGACAAGGTAATCTATGTTGGCGGCCCATCCCTTGCAGCTGAGCTAGCTAATAAGAGGCCGACATATGTAGTATATGCTTCAAGATATCCCGATATAGCATTGGAGATAGCTAGAGCATTTGAGACAGAATACTATAGGATTGATGTAACAAGCGATGTTACTGGAGTAGAGCTTTCTGCTGCACTAAAGAATATTTATGCAATGGCATTTGGTATTGTAGAAGGCTATCTGGAAGCAAACAAGCTATCTAATAACAACTTAAAAGCTGCAACATTAGCCAAGGCTCTTCACGAGCTTGCATCAATAGTGGTGTCATGTGGGGGTAAGAGAGAGACTGTATATGGTCTGGGTGGTCTAGGCGATTTATACGTTACATCACTTGGCGGTAGAAACAGCATGTTTGGACGATTACTTGGTAGCGGATTATCTGTGGATGAGGCTTTAGAGGAGATGAAAAGACGTGGTGTAGGGGTTGTTGAGGGATATAGGAATGCTGTAACAATTAAAAAATTCCTTGAGGAAAGAGGTCTGGCTAGAGAGGATGCCCCCATTTTCTACTCAATATACAGTATACTCTACGCAGGAGGATCTGTAGATATACTGTTTAAATCATTAAGGTAACTTTTTTGATCCATGATAATCCATATAAAAGAATACCACAAATTTTTTATATCCAAGTGAATCCTATATGAAGGTGTTACAGGGGTATATGTGAAGAGTGTTCTAAAATGTCTCCACCCCCTAGATTTAAGGGAATAATTCTTGATATAGACGGCGTTCTAAAAAGAGGGAGCACACCAATACCAGGAGCAGCTGAGACTGTTAAGAGGTTTAGGGAGCTAGGGTTAAAAGTAGTCTTTTTATCAAATCTCTCGACTAAATCACGTGAGCAATATGTTGATATTCTAAGGCATAAGCTGGGAATAGATGTATCACCGGATGAACTCGTCTTAGCAACCAGTGCTACAGCAGACTATGTTGCCAAGTATAGTAGGACAAGGAAAGTTTATTTCATAGGACATAGTGGTCTTAGAGCAGAGTTAGAGAAGGCAGGGTTAATTATTGTTGATAAACCAGAGGAGGCAGAGTTTGTAGTAGCTGGTTCTCCATTTGATGAGAGAGGCTATGTTACTGAAGATAATAAATGGAAATTTACTGGTGCGATAAGAGCTATATTATTGGCAAAAGCACGTTTTGTAGCAGTTAACCCGGACAAATTGTTCCCTGGTGCAGATGGGAAACCTATTCCTGGTACAGGTACTTTCTTAGGAGCAATTACAGCGGCTACTGGGGTAGAGCCTATTATTATTGGTAAGCCTTCTAAGGAGATCTATAGAATCGCGCTTGATAAGATGGGGGTTAAGCCTCATGAGGCAATAATGGTTGGAGACCAGCTGTATACTGATATAATTCCTGCTAAGAAGCTTGGATTAACAACAGTTCTTGTACTTACAGGGTTGACTAGGAGAGAGGATCTAGATAAACTAGATCCTGAGACACGTAAAATGATAGATTATGTTTTTGATAGTGTACAGGATGTCTTAAAAATTGTTGGAGGCTCATAGGTTATGGGGTTAAATGAGTATCTCAGAGATCTTGTAAAGGCTGCCAATATTATAAAAGAATATAGGGGAGCACCAGTAGCTATAGCACACCATAATGACGCAGATGGTTTATCATCTGCGGCTATATTGTTAGAGGCTTTTAGAAGAGAGGGTATAGAGACAATAAATATTCCGTTGGAGAGAGTACATCCATTGATTGTAAAGAGGCTTGTGGAGAAGTATCCTGGTCTAATAGTGTTTGTTGACCTAGGAGCTGGTGCTGCTCCAGAGATATCAAGAATTAATGCTGGGAGGAACACAATAGTTATAATAGATCACCATCATACACCGGGTGTAGATGATCAAAAGATCACGATTTTGTCTACAGAGCTTTACGGGATTAGTGGAGATAGGGAGATTTCTGCATCTAGTGCAGCATACTTGTTTGCAAAAACCTTGAACAAATCCAATAGTGATCTTGCATACCTGGGTGTAGTTGGTGCTATAGGTGATAGTCATCATAGATTTGGTAGGCTAGAGAGTGTTAACAGACAAGTACTAATGGAGGCTGTTAGACAGGGACAAGTTTCTATCGAGGAGAGGGATGGAAGAGAGAAATACTATCTAATAGTATTTGGGGAAAAACTTGATCTAGATAAATTCGCTAAAAGCCTTACTGTACTTGGTGCAGTAGGGTATCTCATGAACGGCCCTGATACAGGTATTAAAACAGTATTAAAGGGGCCTGATAGGGAATATAGGGAGACCCTGGATAAACTTAACAGGTTAAAGAAGGAAAAATTTGAGAAAATCATTAAGATGCTTGAAGAAACAGGATTGAACCGTTCAAGATATCTCCAATGGTTCCATGTTCACGACATGTTCTCTCCGATGGGTGTTAAAGTAATTGGCGAGTTCTGTATGGAGATAAGAAACACTAGCCTAGTAGATAAAGACATGTATCTGGCGGGGTTCCAGGACATGCCTAAAGAGGTGCCGAGGCTTGGTACATTTGACTGGAACATTGTTAAAGTATCCTTTAGACTACCTTCAGCTCTAGAGACAAGGGTTCTTTCAGGAGAAATGCCTGGCTATAACTATATAGTCCCTCGGGCAGCTAAGTATGTAGGAGGAGATATAGATGCATGCCATGGATATGCATGTGCAACAACCTTTGAGAAAGGCCTAGAGGAGGCCTTTGTAAAATACTTTGATATAGCTGTTGAAGAGTATCTTAGAAAGTAGGAATAGAGTTATTTATTAGTTTTTTAACCCACCTCTCCATAATTAGAGGCAAGACGGTATTATTGTTAAAATTTTAATTCTGATATAACTATGCAGTTATTATAGATAGTGATGAAGCCCCTACTCACAGAGGCCGGGTTACAGGCTCTGTGACGAGGTCCTCCCGGTAGTACTGAATTCAATGCTTGAAAGCATTTGTTATTAAATTATTGTATGGTTAATTGTTAACTTATTGTTTGTATAGTTATAGTTTTAACCTTAGACTAATATTATGTTGTTAATGTTATCTTCGTAGCCTGCAAACGCTGCTCTACGCTCTACTAAGAACAGTAACTATTGTTGGAGGATGGCTGGTAGGGTGTATAGCCATAGAGCCGTTGATAAATTCTTGCTAGCAGTATCTCTTATTAATGGTATAGGATCCGGGTTCTCCTGGGCTATCCTAGCACCATACCTTCGTGGACTAGGTGTTAGTGGTGCATTATACGGGTTATTAGGTGGTGTAAGTGTTATTGTCTCTGTATTTTCTACATTATCAGCTGGAGTTTTATGTGATCTATATGGGTCTAAGGTTATTGCTTTTACAGGTCTGCTATTATACTCGTCAAGCTTTCTATTATTTTCTACAAAGTATTTCCCACTCATTGCTGTAGGCTATTTAGTACTTGGGTTTTCCAGAGGTTTTACGTCTACAAGTATTAATGTATTAACATCTAGGAGTGCTAATGATGAAATACTTCATTATACATTTAGTTATGTGAGAGCTTCTTCTACACTAGGTGGTGCAATAGGTTCTTTTCTAGGATGGGTTCCTGTCATAGTTGCTGGTGTCTTAGACATAGATCTTGTTTCATCTTATGGGTTCTCCCTCCTAGCTATTGCTCCATTATCAATTATGAGTGCATTACTTGCCCTTAAGGTGAGGGAGTCCTATAGGTTAGAGTCTATAGGAGTTAAAAAGGTATTAATGGGTTTCCGCGGACTTGGGAGGTTTAACTATATTGTCTTAGTGGGAATGCTGATAGGGTTTGGAGCAGCTATGTCCATACACAATATAGGCTATTATTTTACAGTAAAATATGGTGTTACTAGTGGTGAGCTTGGAAGCATTTTTGGACTACAACAACTCATAATGGCGTTTATGATGGCTAAAATGCCTGCTATAGCTGATAAATATGGAGGCCCCCTTAAAGTATACTTAGTAGCAACTTATTCAAGCATACCACTACTAATAGCAATGACTCTAACCAACAACTATGTAGTAGCTAGCATGTTTTATCTTATTAGAAGTATATTAATGAATGTGGCAAACCCCTTATACACAGCATTTGCCATGCGTTTAGTACCAGTTGATAAGAGAGGGGTTGCAGGTAGTCTACTAAGCCTGTCATGGAATCTACCAGCAGGTATAGGAAGAGCTATTGGGGGAGCATTGCTAGATATAGACCTAGAAGCACCACTTAGACTAACTGCAACACTATATATAATCGGATTAACAATTATAGCAATTACTTTCAAGGAAAACATTGTAGAGAGTAGGAAAAATACAAGGAGCTAATCTATAGTTGAAAAAGTGCTTTAAGCGATACAAAAATCTATTCTTGACCCATACCAATACATTACTAGTTGTTGTTTTAATCTCTGCTAACTAATTAAAGATTTTTAGCAAAGCGTCCCTACAAGCTGTACACTAATATAGGATAGACCGATGGCTCGGTTAATGAAAAGCCCGGATACCCTCAAGAGTTTGTGACGACATTTATTTACCTTATTAAGCTTTAATTAATGTTCCTATATTTTTATTGATCATATAAAAATAGGATAACATAATACTTATTTTTATGAATAATTAATAAAATACTGTTGATTATTAATTAAATACGGTGAAAGATATTGATTACTAATCCTTTATTGGTGAAGATAAAGTTCATATCAGTTTTCAGACTTGCAAGGGAGAAGTATACTTTAAAGGAACTATCCAAGATTCTCGGCATAGATATACCAACTTTAAGTAGATATGGTAATAGTAAGTCATTACCTAGTGTTAAAAGGATCAATAGGATACTCCCCATTCTATTAAATCTAGTAGATCCGTTAAGTGAGATCAAGGCATCTCTTATAAATGGTGGTTTTACCTTTCCTGAGTTAAACAACCTTTTAAATAATAGACCATACCTTCTTGGATGGATTATTGCCCAGACTATGGAAATGCTTGATAAAATAGATTTCGATACAATTCTATCCATTGAGGGTGGGGGTATAGCTTATGCTGCTTCGTTAGCAAATCTATCAGGAAAACGATTTGTATATGCTATAAGGGATTTATATCTAGAAGGTGGTATTATTGAAACATATACCCCCCTTGGGTATTCTAGATATCCTCCTAAGATGAGAAAATATATTGCTATTCCGAAAAATAGTATTAAAAAAGACAATAAAGTAGTAATAGTTGACGATATTAGTTGGAGTGGTAGTACTGTATATACGCTTTACAAGCTAGTGAAAAGAATTAAGGCAACTCCAAGAGCTATATTCCTTATAGCTATATTTGATGATACTTTAGAAGAGCTTAAAAAGTACATAGATGTACCTATAAACTCCTTTGTTGTTATTCCTAGAAAGACTATTCATTGAGATTCGCTGAGGCTAAATATTTTCGAGATCTCCTAAAATAAAAGATTTTATAATTTTATAAATATTAAAAACACCTAAAGTATATTTTTACTATAGACTACATAACCCTCAATAATAGTTGCGACAACCTCCAGGTTCTTGTCTAGAATAACAAGATCTGCTCTATATCCCGGTTTAACTGATCCTATTTTTAATTCTTCTTTAATCCCAATAGCCTTAGCTGGTGTTATACTGGCCATTTCAAAAGCAGTGTTAAGGCTAAAACCTAGTGATACTATGTTCCTTAGTGCTTTATCCATTGTCAATGTGCTTCCCGCGAGACCTCCTGTATCAACTAGTCTTGAAACCCCTTTTTCCACCACTATTCTAAGTCCTCCTAACTCGTATTCACCATCAGGTAAACCTGTAGCTGAAATAGCATCTGTTACTAGCATTACTCTATCTGGTTTAGCATAGTCTATTACAAACTTTATCATCTCGGGAGAGACATGAATGAAATCAGTAATTATCTCTAAGTATACACTCTTTGATTGCATTAAAGCCACTACTACTCCAGGCTCTCTATGATGAATTCCTCTCATTCCATTAAATAAATGAGTTGCCTTTGATGCACCCGCTATTATTCCGTTAATTGTTTCTCGGTAAGTTGCATTTGTATGCCCTATTTGAACAACTACTTTCTTTGCGGATACATACCTGATGAAATTTAATGCACCAGGGATCTCTGGAGCTACAGTTATCTCCTTTATTGCACCACCTGCAGTTTTATAATATTCGTCAAATTCCTTAACCGAGGGGTTTCTTATAAATTCCTTATTTTGTGCACCTGCCTTTACAGGGTTAATGTAGGGGCCCTCAAGGTGAAGCCCTATCAATCTCGCACCTAGTAAGGGCTTCCACTCCTCAAAAGCTTCTTTGAAAGCCCTTGATACTGCCAAGAGTTTTTCATGAGGTCCTGTTACAGTTGATGGTATAAAAGCTGTAACACCATATCTTGGAAGTATTTTTGACATTTGCATAAATGATTCTTTACTAGAATCCATAGTATCGTATCCATGTAATCCATGTATATGAGTATCTATTAGTCCTGGACCCACTATCATGTTCTCAAGATTTATTTCTTCAAAACCAGTTTTATTACCCGTATATGGTTCGTACCCGATCTCCTTTATGAACCCATTATGTATAACTATATATCCATGCCTTATTGTTTCAAATGGTGTATATATAGTTGCATTTCTTAGTAGAAGCGAATTGTTCTTCGTAATTCCTTCACCCAGATCCATTATTAGGTCATGATAGTTGTTTTATAAATAATTACTAATACACATTATCCTATGCCTATAGGGGCTTTATTATAGTCATATATTTCTTTATATACCTGTTATTCTTTTCTATTCCTCCAGGAACATTTGCACTTGTCCAGATTTCTGGCTCCACACCTTTTTCTACAAGAATTTCAGCAACTCTTACTGAGAGAGACTGTATAATATATGCATTAATAATCGTTGATACAGGAGCAACTTTTTGTTTCAATCCCTTAATACTATATATTGCATCACCAACTGGAACCTTATTATCTATCACTATATCTGCGATCTCATATAACTTCTTTCCCTCAGGGTTTTCTGCTGGTACATTTTTTGAGAACTCAAGCGATGTTATTGCTATAACCTTCATTCCGTGTTTTTTAGCCTCTAATGCCATTTCCACTGGTACAGCATTCTTTCCGGAATTTGAGACTATTATAATTGATGAATTAGGAGCGATATAGATATCACTAAGAATAGCTTTAGCATAACCAGATACCCTTTCTAGCACAGTACTTTTTAATGCACCATTGAGTGCCGAGATAGATATGTCAAATAATGGATATACCGGTACTAAGCCTCCTGCTCTATAGAACATCTCAAGAGCCAGCATCATTGAATGCCCTGTCCCAAATACATATATAAGTCCTCCTTTTTGAATAGATTCTGCTAGAATTTGAGATGCTTTCTCGAGATTTTCTTCTTCATCTCTTATTATATTGTCTATTATATTGAATAAGCTATTTCTTAAAAACTTGTAAACAGAAACCATTGTTTTACACCTTAAGTTATATCTCTGTACTCAAATTATTTAAAATTATTGACATATATTTCATAAATATATAATGATTAAAATAAGTATTTAAGCATATTTTTGATAAATATTTGCTAATTAAACTTGTTGGCAACACTTGCTTTAGATTTCCACTATCAATGTTAGAA
>JAGGXK010000053.1 GCA_021163115.1 Desulfurococcales archaeon
AGAGGCTGTTGAAACGTATCACAGATTAATTGACAGTTACATAACAAGTGAAAAAGAACTTATCGACTTTGCAGAATATATACTAGGAAATGTTTATGTAGTATCAATAAGAACAAGCAGTCTTGGTTCAGCTATACGGCTATTTAATGTACTGAATACTCGTGGTCTCCCATTAAGCTCTGTAGATATAATTAAGGCTAGAAATCTAGAAGACATAAGTGATGTAGAAGAAAGAGAAAAATATGCCGATAAATGGATAGAGATAGAATCGGATGTAGGTAGAGAAGAATTAGAAAATCTTCTCTCATTTATTCGGTTTATCTACGCAAAAGAAAAAGCCAGAAAATCATTAAGTGAAGAATATGACAAACTTTATAAAGAGAAAGTAATACATTGTGGTTCAGAGTTCATTAAGATATTAGAAGAATACTCTGATATTTACAGAGAAGAGATTCTGAATAAATCAATTCAAATCGATAATATCAGAAGTATCGAAAAGCTAAGTCGCTATCCTGTTTTAATTGGCATGTTAAGAACATACTGCCCTATAAAGGAATGGATGGCAGTTCTTCTTTACTTCTACAAGCGATTCCCTAATGATGATGTCTACATAGAATTCTTTGAGAAACTGGAAAGAAAGCTCGTAATAGATTGGTTAGCAGATTTAACTAATACAGAGATAATTACCAGGCTTTCATGGATTCTTAAATTAATTGAAGAAGCACATAGTCCTAGAGAGGTTCTAAGTAAAATATATAGCTATATCCCGCCAGGTACTAGGGTTAAAGGTAGAGTAATAAAATATGAAAACAATGATGAGGTCAGTCAAATCATAGAAGCAGCACTGGATAGGAGAGACTTTGCAGGGTGGAAAGGAGGTAAACTGGCAAAGTACATATTATTACGCATAGATGTTGAGCTTCAACCTCTGGAAGAGCAGAGACCCGAGTACAACCTATCATCTATTACATTAGAGCATATTCTACCTAGGAATCCGCCACCTGATAGTGAGTGGGTGAGTAAATTTGATGAGCTAACAAGATATGAATGGACAGATAGACTTGGAAACCTTGTTTTGATAAGTGGCAGAAAGAATACCAAGGCTTTAAATTACGACTTTAAGAGGAAGAAGGAAGAATATCTTAGGAGAAGAGCCAAGACCTTAGCAATAACACAAGAGGTTCTTAAATACGAAGACTGGATGCCAGAATCACTGAAAGAAAGACATAAGGCATTAATCGAGAGAACTAAGAAAATATATCTATGATGTTCAAAAGAAATTACACCAAATTTCATGCATATTTAATTATAAGTGATATCATTGTTGACATCTGCTTTGACTATAATTTTGGACACAATGTATATCATTGATATAAATTCGTGTATACTACTTCGTCCTCACACGGCGGAGGTCCGGGGTTCAAGTCCCTGCGGGTCCACCAAACTTTTATGTCGATCAATTCTCTTCTTAATGGTATCCCCAGGTAAGGGATGACGCAGCTAAATTGATTATCCTCTCTAACAATATTGGTACTTGGTGTTTGGGAATTGTCTGAAATAGAAGGTATCGTTAAAGGCGGTGTGATTATCCCGCTTAAACCTCTAACAAAACTAGAGGGTAAAAAGGTTAGAATAAAGATATTGGAAGTTGAAAGTATTGACGCAGAGAAGCTCTATTCATATCTTAGACTTCTAAGAGAGGGGGAGGATGCTGAAGAAATCTTCGAGATATGAACAAGGAGATATCGTTATCTTAGAACTTCCATTTACAGATCTACTTGGCTCTAAATTAAGACCTGTTCTAGTATTGAACGCTATAGATCTAGGTGACGATGTAATAGTAGCAAAAATAACAAGCTCTCCTGGAAGACATAGAATACCAATAATGCAGACAGACCTAGTTATTGGACGTTTAAAGAAGGAACCTAGCTACATAGATTGCTCAAGTATTTTCACCGTAGAAAAGAAATTAGTAGTAAAGGTTGTTGGCAGGCTCACTACAAAGGCATTAAATAAGGTTAAAGAAGAACTAAAAAGAGTCCTCGGATTAAAATGAAGTCTTACTCCAAATACAATCCTATCTATACTCTATATTATGCATATTCTATGATTCAAGCTATCTTAATTGACATACCTTCTGATAATCGTTTTGGATTCCATACATATCGCTAATATAAACCTCTTGTATACTACTTCGTCCTCACACGGCGGAGGTCCGGGGTTCAAGTCCCTGCGGGTCCACCAAACTTATTATATTTACTTATTCCTAGCTAGCTAACAACTTTTAGGGTTAAACTACATTACATTATGTCTGGGGTAAAGGATTGGTAGAAGCCGAACTCCTATCAGAGATCCGGGAGATAAAAGAGAGGTTGGCTAGAATAGAGTCCATGCTACGTTTCATTATTGAGAGGAATATTGAGGAAGCAGAGCCTCTTCCTGATGAAGTAGAGGCAATTAAGGAATATGAAGCTGATAAGGAAAAGGACAAGATCAAATTAGTCAGCCTTGACAATATTCTAGGGAAGAAAGATGACTAGATATAACGTATATATTACGGGGAAAGCCCTAAAGGAACTTAATAAAATAGATCCTCATTCAAGAGATAAAGTTCTAGAAGCACTTATTGTTCTCCGTGATTATGGTTTTACGGGTAGGCTTGATATTAAAAAGCTACGTGGCTATAAAAATCATTACAGGATTAGAGTGGGAAGATACCGTATACTCTTTGAATTAGAGAAACCACGTAAGATAATAGTATATGCAATACTACCAAGAAAGGAAGCATATAAGTAATGGCAAACCACATTCCCACATATCTTATGAATATGTAATATCTAAATTGATATCAGTTATGATTGTCCTTCCAGATTCCATGCATATAGCTAATTATGAGTCTCTACATATGGTTATGTTCTTATCTGACAGGGCTCTGGGGCTCAAATCCCCGCTGGCCTACCTCCACTGAAATCGAGAATATCTTCGTGAGAAGTTTTGTATAGCCTTTTATTGTCTTAATTACTCAGTTAGTATTCGCTAATTAATTGTTTCTCAAAGAGTAACAAATATAACCATAAGTGAGGGCTTATAGTTTATTCAATAACTTCTATTCTATCATTATAAACTATTATCAGTTTTCCTTTAATATTATTGACCCTATCTAGAGCTTCAAGCAGCTTTTCCGATAATAATCTTGGTATTACTGGATGTACTCTGAGGACGATAATGCCCGGATGACTACCAGGTGGATACATGGTTTCATTTGCAAAATCACTATCCCTTGTTATTAACACAAGATTCTTATCCCTAGCTATATCTATAACAGTTTCATCATCTACTCCTTTAGGGACATACTCAACATAGTGGCCGTGTTCCTTTAATGCATTGTGTATCCTTCGAGGAATGTTTCGTCAAGCAGGAAGTGGTATGACACGTCTCTCCCTCCTAAGGAGCTCGGCAGCCAATGCTAATGCTTCAAGAATCATTTCTTTATTCAGCTGGGGGTATTCTTTAAGTATCTCATCCACCGACATGCCCTCAGCTAGCATTTCCAGTACATCCGAGACTAGAACCCGGATACCCCTAAACACTGGTTTACCGTGGCAAATCCTAGGGTCAGCAACTATCCATTTAAACCTACTAGCTAACAGTACCTCCCCCTTCTCTACAACCTATTATACATGTTCAGCCTTTTTAGATTAATATACCCTATATGCATATCTAATGGCAGTCGTTACCACCTCTGATATCCATTCTATTTATCATTTTGGTCACCATGTATATTACTAGTAGGAACTTCTGCATATTAACACGTTCTCATACAGTGGAGGCCGGGACAAATCCTAGTGATCCTACCAAAATTAGTATCGTAAATTTATCTTTAATGATACCCATAATATAGAAAAGCATGAACATAGCTAGCTTAAAGTACTTGTACCACGTTATATTGTAGTAAAGTCAATGTAGTTGTCGTAATAGTTTTCACTATGTCTAGCACTTGATGACATGGTTTCAACAGTGTCTAGGGTAGCTATTAATGTAATTATCTTTATTATTCTCTTTCTAACTATGATTAGCTTGCCGTATGGATTTTCTATTCTATCTAGTGTTGAGATTATTTTCTCGGCTATATATGGAGGGTTTAATGGCGGTATTCTCAGTAGAATTACTCCTGTAACATTGGGTTTTAAGAGCGCTATTCTTCCAAAGTCTTTGTCAAACGTTATTATAATTCTCGACTCCTTTATGGCTAGCTCTACTACTTCTTCATCGCTCATACCGGGTCTAAGCTCCCAGATCGAGGCTACGTCATATCCCCTTTTTCTAAGTACAATGATAACAGTTCGGGGTATATTTTCATCAGCTAGAAGCCTAGGCTTTGACAATAACTTCCTCCCTCAAGACCTTAGCCGCATACTTGATAGCTGCCAACACGTCTTCTCTTGAGAGATGTGGGTATTCTCTTAAGATGTCATCTATAGTCCATCCATTAGATAATAGCTCTAGGATAAAGTATACAGGAATTCTTGTCCCCTTTATTACAGGTTTACCTCCCATAATCTTGGGGTCCACTACTATTCTATTCTTGGCTTCAGTCAACAATCCCCCCTAAACACTATTATGACAAAGGTCTTTATAGACTATTCCGGCCAAAACATGTATATCTTATGACTATGTAATATCCAAATCAATATCAGTTATGGCTATCGTTTTGAATTTCATGCATATTACTAAGCAGGAACTTCTGTTATACTAACGTGTTCTCTATGGTGGGGGCCTGGAATCCAATTCTCTAGGGCTTTAGCTATAGTTCATATTCTAGTACTAGGGACTTGGAGGGGATGGATATTGTTATTTCCTTGTTTGGCTTCAGTTTATATTGGGGTTTTGGGTTGGCGAGTGTTTCAATTAATGTACCGAAGACTATTGCTAAGCGTATTCGAGAGGAGGCTAAGAAGCTAGGTATGACCAGAGATGAATATCTCTTAGAGCTTGTTACTCAAAGCCTAGATCCCGGGGATAGAGCTGTCGAGTATATTGAGGTGGCTAAAGAGCTATTACAACAGGCCTGGGAGGAGCTTGGGAAGGGTGATGTAAGGCAGGCGGCTGAGAAGGTATGGGGTGCAGCGGCATTAGCTGTTAAGGCCTATGCATGGTGGAGGGAAGGTAAGCGATTAACCAGCCATGGAGAGCTATGGGAGTATAAGAGGAGGCTTGAGGAAGAGCTGGGGGAGTGGGTTAGTGATGCATGGGCTCAAGCTAATACAATGCATGTATGCTTCTATGAGGGCTGGTGTGCCCGAAAAGACATTGAAAACGCCTTGAAGAGAGTGAAGAAGCTAGTTGAGGAGATAGCCTCTAGGATTAAAAAACAGACTGGTTTTAAAACAAGAGCTTCTCTTTAAACCAGTTAGTAGAGACTGTAAAGAGTTTGCCCTACTTATTTACATTATGGAGAGTCTCAAGGCCATGTATTTAGGGTTCATTGCTTCCCGATACAGTATTATCTATGAATATGCTAACTTGTATTTCTTTTAACAAAATATTTTATAGAAAGTATATCTAGTTATTTACTGAGGGAGTTGTTATGGTTGATCTTTGGAGACTTGGCTCTGCATTATTTATGCTTGCTTTATTGTTTGTTATGGTTGAGGTAGTGAGTGAGTATAGTGTGGAGACAGGGTTTGTAGTATTTGTTATAGGTTTTATAGGTTTTATCTTAAGTTTAATTGGCTCCTTTATACATCCTAAAGAGGAGAGGGTTGGTAAAGCCCAGTAGTGTGATAGCTATAACAGCTATGTACTTCTATTCTTTTCTTCTTTCTTCTCTACACATAACCCTGGTCTTATTATTTTTTGGTAAGAAGTCTAAAGAGTATTGTCTTGGTAAAGAGTGTATGAGTTATATTATAGATGTACTAGAAGTACTATTTTATTGTATTTTATTGTTGGAGAAGGAGTTGTTGAAATTGGTTACTTCTGGTTTATAGTGTTATGGTTATGAAGTCTTGTTTTCTACTATACCTGTATTTCCTGTATTCTCTCTTATTGCTTGGTTTATGTAGTATGAAGAGTTTTTCATGATATATTAGTAGGAAGTCTCTCCTGTGTTGTTTCTGCCATACCTCCCTAGTTGTCTTCATTTTATGCTGTATCTTAACTACCTCCTCCTTTAGTATAAACCCTGTATCTAGTAGTATTTGTAGGACATAGTGGGATATTGGTACATAGTGTTTATGAATTCTTGTATCACCTACTAGTATGCCAAGGTATTTCCCAGGCTTCAGTACCCGGTAGATCTCTTTTGCAATATCTCTTAGTAGTCTAAGATACTCCTCTAGGCTACAGGTTGTTGATAGATCTCCTTCTATGCTTTCTCTTCTTCTACTATAGCGTATTCTATTGTAGTAGGGTGGATGGGTTGTAACGCGGTCTATGCTTTCATCC
>JAGGXK010000024.1 GCA_021163115.1 Desulfurococcales archaeon
AGGAATGTGGGTTGAAACAGACTGTATACTACCTCTTGGAGAAAGCCTTGTAAGACAACTACTCTATGGACAAAAGCATTTTATAAAAGAATTCGGTAAACCAACTAGGATCGCGTGGCTTCCAGATAGCTTCGGCTACCCAGCAAGCCTGCCCCAAATACTTAGAAAATCGGGCATAGAGATATTCTTTACCCACAAGCTTATATGGAACAAGACCAACAAATTCCCATATACAAACTTCTTATGGAGAGGAATTGATAATACAGTAATTTATACCCACCTAATAAGAGGAGGCTATGGAGTAGACCCCACACCCAAGGCAATACTCGATCTATGGAAGGATTATGGGGAGAAAAACATTGCCCCCATAACAACTCTTATCTATGGCTATGGAGATGGGGGTGGGGGACCAAATGAAGAAATGCTTGAGAAAATAAATATATTGTCGAGATCACCAATTATACCTAAAATAAGTCATATGGATCCTGAGGAGTATTTATCAAAAATAATGGAGACAGGAGATGAGCTACCTGTATGGAGCGGGGAGCTATACCTTGAAATACATAGGGGCACATATACAGCGAATACTTTAGTGAAAAAACTTGTTAGGAGAGCAGAGATATTGTTAAGGAATATGGAGGCGTTGATTGTATTTAATAAAATACTAGGTATAGATATGGAAGAACTTTCTAATACTGAAAAATACTGGAAAACTGTTCTTAAACACATGTTTCACGATGTACTACCCGGTACAAGTAAGTATGAAGTCTACAAGGAAGTCTATGAAGAACTAGGCCGTATAATAGCTAGTTTAGAAGAAAAGACAAGGAGACTCCTAGAAAATATCTCAGACACTCTCGGACTAGGTGGATATATGTTCTTCAACCCTATCCAATGGAGTAGAACAGAATATATAGAAGTAGAGCTACCTAAAGGTATAGTTATTGGAGATGAATACCAGGTATTATCAAGTAATAATGATTCCTGGAGAATACTAGCTAAAGTGGACACGCCTGGATATAGTATTAGAAACTATACACCCAAAAATACAGGTAGTTCAATAAACAATGATAAAGAACCTAGGCTTACACTAATTGAAGACAAGGACATGTATATTATCGAAAATGACTTCTATAAGATCGTTATTGGAAAGGATGGCATAATAAGGTCTATACATGATAAAGCCCTTGAGGAAAACATCATTGCTAAGCCTAGTAACAAGCTTATAGCATACTATGATCTTCCAGAAGTATGGGATGCATGGGATATTGATGAAGACTATAAAGAGCTCTACTGGGAGGTTAAAGATATTATTGGATCAAAAATCCTTGAAAAAGGGCCTCTTAGAATAACATTGTACTTTAAGAAAAGATTTAGGAGCTCAACTATAGAGTATAGGATCAACATCTACAGGGATTTAAGGAGAATAGAGCTCACATACGATATTGACTGGCATGAAAGAAATGTATTGTTAAAGACGTGGTTCTATCCATCAATTCATGCTAAGTATGCATATTTTATGATACCATATGGTGTTGTAGAACGGCCTATTGAGAAGAATACTAGCTGGGAGAAAGCTATGTATGAAGTCCCGTTAACTGGATGGCTTGATATACACTCTAGGAATAGAGGTTTTGCAGTAATAACTAGTATACCAAGAGGCGTCTCTGTAGATCCCCATGCTGTAGGTGTATCATTACTTAAATCAAGTATACAGCCAAACCCATTATCGGACACAGGTAGACTAAGTATAAAAATAGCCATAATGAGCTATAAAGGAGCATCCTATAGCAAGGTAGTTGAAGAGTACTATAAATTCTTATATCCATTACTATATATTGAGAAAAGGTCATATAGACTAAACAGTATAGAGAGATCTATACAATTCATAGGTATTACGTCAAATAGCTCTATACTAGAGACTATAAAACTTAGTGAGGACCAGGATGGAGTAATACTTAGACTATATGAAATACTTGGTGAAAACGATATAGCTTCTATAAAGATACCTCATATATCTATGAAGGAATGCCTTGAAACAGATCTCCTAGAGAACCCTGTATATAGGTTAGACTGTAATAGAAATAAAATAAAGGTAAAGATGAGGCCTTTTGAAATAAAGACTATTAAGCTTTCTTCTCACGCTTCCTATAACAAACAATAAGAGCTCTTATATAATCACCAGCATCTTCACAAGCATCTGCTGCTTCCTCGAGATCAGTATTAAATTCATGTAGCAAGATAGCTAGCACATATGGTTTTATCTGGTTAGCATACTCAACAAGTTTTCCGCGATTACCAACATTGATCTCATCAGCTTCTTCTTCAAGAGCCTCTATCTCGTCAACAAGTTTTGATGCCTTCTCAAAGTCTTTATCAAGGAGGGCTTTAACTGCCTCACAGACCTTTTTAACAAGTTCTTCCACTTTATTCAATAGATCTTCATACCCCTCTCTGAGGGGGGCAGGGACTTCTAGATAGGGTATTATTGTTAAGTCCCTAGCAGCCTCCTTAAAGAAGTCAGCTATAAGGTCTAAACGTTTAATCATGTGGAATAAATCCTCCTTAACCTCGGGATCGATATCTATTTCTTCAAGTAAGTCAACAATCTCTCTTCTAATGTTATCAGCTTCCTTCTCAGCCTTCATGGCATGAGCAAGTTTTTCTCTAGCCTCCCCTGTTCTCATATCGTTTAATAGTTCAATAGCATCAGCAAACGAAGATGCTGTTTCAGATATTTTACCAAGATATTCAGTCATAAGTCTCCTTAAATTTGAGTCAATTACCTCAGTAACCAAGCTACATCTCCACAAAGATCTATGTTATGTAGGTGTTATAAACAGAGTTACGTATAGTTCCTTTTAGGTATATATTATCAACCCACTGTATTGTAGATCTTTTATAGTAGAGTAGAATGTTCTTATGTATTACTTATAGAGTAAACCTATGGTTTACCTGATTTTAGAGACAATATTTTATCTGGTGTCGTAATAGTTAGAGATGCTACTCTTCTCCTACGGTAGAGTCTTAGACTTCTTATATACACTATATAATCTGGGTGTGTCAGGCTTACTGGTCTATCTATTTTCTCCGCTATAACTCTAATAGCGTCAAGAGAATGAGCTGGTAAACCTGTTTCCCTCCAGAACAGTCTCCCTTTTAATGTAACTCGATATGTCTTGCCAGGAGGTATTCTCTCCAATGCAAGTTCTGCAGCCTTCTCAGCAACTTCTTCAACATAAGCTGACATAGTAGCGTCTACTGGTATAACCCGGTAAACCATGTTTAGTTCATCAGCAAACTTTCTAAGCTCTTCAACAACCTTATATGGATCACCAGTCTTAAATAGGAGGACAGCAGGGCCTGTGTCAACAAGTATAAGTTCTGGGACAAGGCTTCTTACAAGACTTAGTACATATCTATAGTTATCAGGCCCAGGTTCATGGGTGACTATGAGGTTAAACTCCATAAAATAATCAACCCTGTGCCAACACTATCTAACAAAAATGTTTAAGACATCTTAAAGAAGGTTACGGTACATAGACATTAATGATTACATGAAATACCTAGGTTAAGCAAAATATGTAAGTGATCACGCATTATGTTAAAATACGTTAAAGAAACGGGCAACATAGTCCTAGCAGTGAAGTATTAGCTCTAAATAAATAGCTACAATATTTAGAGAATTCATTGTCATGTCTCAATCTTAAATACTAATAGTTAAGCTAAGAACCATTTTTAATCGCTAGTTATACGAGTTTATACACCTTGCCTGCATGTAAGTATATTCTTCCCTCCTTCTTCATTTCTTCAAGTAAGAGCTTCTCTGGTTCAGGAAGCTTTTCTGCATCCTTTCTGCTCAGAGGAAGCTTTGATATAAACTCATCATAGATCTCGTGATCAACTATAAGTGATCCTATTACAACAGCTTTACCAGTATAGATCAGGCTGCTTAACTGATCGCCTAATATGCTCTGAGCCTCAGCAACACTCATAATAGGCTTTGGTAGTCTCTCGACTCGTTTCCTCTGTTTCTCCTCTATCTTAAATTTCTTTGCTTCTTCTCTAAGTCTTTCAAGTTCTCTCCTAATTCTTACTAGTTCATTCTCCAACCTACTGATCTGTCTCTCTAACTCAATAATACGTTGATTAAAATTGTCTAAAAATAGGGACTTATGGGCAGTTCTTTCCTTGGCAATCATGGATTGGCTTGACGAGGATTCCTTTCTAAATTCTTCACTAGGCTCCTTTATCTCAGCAACCTGTTCTTCTCTAGCTTTAGATAGTTGCTTTGCAATACTTTCTTCTGCATAAGTTGTTAATACATAGCCATTTCCAGCTTTTTCTACTAGACCCTTACTTTTTAACTTATAAATTATTGCCCTAGCAAGCCCAGCATTTATGCCAAGAGCACTGGCTATATCCTTAATACCTGCGCCAGGAAATTCATGTAGATATTCCAGTATCTTTGTTGTCAAGCTCTTCTTAGACAACAAGGCTGCCCCCGATCAATATATACACTTTATAATCTGGTTGATCCCTTTATATCATTATCCTTAGAAGACCATCTACATCCATGAGAACTTTATTTAAATGTGTTTACTAAGAATATGATTTATTAAGGGGTTAGGATAGCCTAAATTAAGTTGGGAATTTGAATGGGGTGGTTATTAGATGAGCTTATTTGATGAAGAAACAAGGGTTGCATTAATAGAGTTATTTACAAAGTTTCCACGAAAGCTTATCGACTACCTAGTTATTGGTGAAGACTGTCATACATGTAACGAAGCAAAGATTCTAGCTGAAGAACTAGCAAGGCTTAGTGCTGGTAGGATAGAGTTTAAAATAATAAATAAGGATGATGATGAAGCAAAGGTTTTAAAGCCTAGATATGTACCTGCATGGATATATGATACACCAGGTAAGAACATTAGATATTATGGATTGCCAAGCGGCCAAGAATTTCCTCCATTTATATTTATTCACCAATACATTGCTACAGGAGAATTAAAGATACCAAAGAAGATAATAGATGCTGTTAAAAAGATCAATACACCGCTTCATGTAAAAATATTTGTAACACCAGAATGCCCCTACTGTCCCCATACCGTTGACTTATTTAACCAAATAGGCCTTGTTAATGAGAAAATACTTGTTGAAACAATAGAGGCTTTTGAGTTACCAGAAGAAGCCGACAAGTATAGAGTAGAATACGTGCCAGCAGTTATCATAGGTGATGTAGAACGTATAGACGGTTATGCCCCCCCAGATATTATTGTTAAATCGTTAGAGGATGCTGAAAAGAAGCTTAAAGGCTTAGCTTCCACAGAAAAGGGAGGGATCTAGCTTGGCTAGAGGCAACACAGAGAATTATATAGAGCCTAGAGAGCTCACAGAACTGAGTAAGAGAGCACAAGACTATATAGAAGTAATGTATGCATTGCAAAGAGAATATGGAAGAATAAGGATCAAGGATATAGCTGAACGGTTAAATGTTAAACCAAGTAGTGTTATAGAGTATCTACGTAGACTAATGGATATGGGTTACGTGATCTACAAACCGGGTACAAGAATAAGATTAACTGAGAAAGGAAAAAAAGTTGGTGAAGCAATATATCAAAAACACCTAGTTATAAAGGAGTTTCTAATACTACTCGGGGTCCCAGAAGATATAGCAGAAACAGATGCATGTTACATAGAACATGGAATACATAAAATTACTCTTGAGAAAATAACCAATTTCATAAAGAAGTGTAGGGAAAAAATAATAGATCTTAGCCAACTAAATAACTAGTGCTTCTTAAAGGCAAGCGTAGCCTCCATAGCAAGAGTCATAGCTAAGGAAACTACAATAAGGATATATATAAGACTTGCAGGTACATTGCTTCTATTACCTGATGTAGTACTTGATGATGTATCTGTTACCCCCAAACACTTGTTTATAGCTACCGAAGTATATTCATTATTATTTATATATAATACAAGGTTTTTACCCACAGGATTATCTACTGTAATGTTTAGAGTCTGGTTTTTATAGGTGATTACCTGGATACTTGGCCCAGTATATTCTAGGACATCATAATAGATCCTTATATAATCTCCTTCTACACTATATCCCTTATATTCAAGCCTATAACCCCCATGTCTAAATACAAAAACAAGCCTTACCTCTATACTATTACCTATACATGTATAATTCATTATAACTGACTGAGGTTTTGAATATATCCACTTCTCCTCGCCAGGCCATATAATAGAGCCATATACATAGGGTTGTCTAGGAACTATAAGCATAACTAGCAAGATAATTATAAAGAAGAACAAGATCAGCCCAGTAAGACTTTTCTCCATCAGGGCCTACCCTTATATTAATTATGTAACTCACTTATATCATGTACTTGATCTTATTCTTGAAAGTTTCTCCAAAGATACAACAATTTTCAACACATTTTCCCCATACAGTACTAGCTTATCCCTTAAAATAATGATGTTCTTAAATATATGCCTTAATTCTTCAAGATATCTACTAGACAGACCTCTAATTATAGCAGCTCCTTTCTGTACCATCAGCTCCCTTAATTCTCTAGAGAGACTTCTTAGTGGAATAACCTCAACAGAACCTGATACTGGAATTCCCCTCCTAACCCTAATCTCCGTCATAACGACGTTTTTACTAGGCCATGGAGCTTCTATTAACACTATCTCTCCATCAACAAGGATTTCCCCTAGTAATGCATGGTTTCTTAGAAGCCTTAATTGTGCATTAAATACATTCTTATAGCTAATCATTTCATAGGCTAATCTCCTGATCCTAGCTATGGGATCATCTTGCTCAATAGCTTCAATAACATGATCTACAGCCTCTTTAAAAGCCTCTTTAATAGATCCTGTTTTAAGGTTAAGGGACGCTATAACACCAGCTATGTAGTAGGGGGATACAGGCTTTTTTGTTAGACAGTATTTAATGATCTTGTTATCTATTATAAGTGAATGTATGTAGCTATTATTCACCCAAATGTTAACTATGATTCCATCCTTATCCCTATAAACATCTTTATAAAGCCTAACTAGTTCTTCAAAATCTCTAGCCCTTACCCCTTTAGCATTGATTACTGGATATGCTTCTTCGACACCCTCTCCATACTCAGTTATATAGAATACCATAATGTTACCTGGTAGAGCCTTATAATCAACACTATTATCGACAATAGCTGCTTGACACTCCCTACTTCTTTGATCAAATACTGGCAAACATTCTCCGATAAGTAGTCCTGAATATACATCAAGTAAGTGATCGGTATGCTCTCTAATACTATTACCTACATATATACATCTAGGCTTGTTCAATAACCTTACCCAGTAATAGATAGATACTATAATTGTTTATTAACCATGTTATCAGAGATAATGACTAGTGTTATGGGTTTAGCGATGAAGAGAATCCCGATCACTACAGAACAGTGAAGATGTGGCGGCTGGCTGAGCTTCTTCTTTACTGTCTTAATCTAATGAAAGGTATATTAATTAGATATTACATGAGTTGTCCAAACAATAACAATATAGGTATTACATATAGGTGGTATATCATGGATATTGTAGATGCTCTCAAGACTCCTCTCCCATTTCTGGGGTTTAGCGTTTATCAATTACTAGTATTTATAGTGTCTTTAGTGGTTGGCATAATTATTGTTAGAATAGTTGCTAGTATATTAAAGGAGACGCTTGAAAAGGTAAAAACTCCTCCTTTAATAACCTGGCTTCTGGTTAGCATTATAAAGTCTATAGGTTACATAGTTGTTTTACTCTCCGCTTTACCAGTTATAGGTATTGATACAAGTACAGTGGGTCTTGGATTATCTGCTATAATGGGTTTAATCCTAGGCTTCGGCCTACAAGATACATGGGCAAATATGGGAGCAGGTATATGGTTGGCTATTATAAGACCTTTTGATAAAGGAGATTATGTTGAAGTTGCTGGTTATTCAGGTATAATTCAAAGCATAGGAGTTATGTCTACAACTCTTAAAACATTTGACAATACAGTGATAACTATACCAAATAAGAGTATTTGGGGCTCACCTATAGTAAACTATACACGAGAGCCCATAAGGAGAATAACACTAAACATAGGTGTAGCTTATGGAACAGATTTAAACAAGGCATTAAATATTGCATTAGAGACTGTTAAGAAGCATCCTAGAGTACTAGAAGATCCTGCACCAGCAGTAGTAGTAACAGAGCTAGCAGATTCCTCAGTAAACCTACAGGTTAGAGCATGGGTTAAGAAAGAAGACTTTGGCTCAACCAAAGCAGAATTGATAAAGATGCTCTATGAGGAACTCAATAAAGCAAACATAGAGATACCATTCCCTCAACTAGATGTCCATATAAGAGATATGCCTAGGTAACCATTCTTGATAAATACAATCATTTTTCATTACTTCACCACCATTAAGTAACACCCATTCATACACTATATCATAATATTATATAGCCATAATAAAATATCTAGGCAATTTAATAGTTTTCAAGTATCCGCCAAGGTAGAGGTATAATCAAGGATATAACCTCTGCATGCTAGAAGCAAGAATACCTACCTCTGCCTAGCTCGTAGTGAATATTTGAATATTAAATAAATGCCTTAAACACCATTGCTATACATAATTCTTAACAAGAATTTGTGTAGGACCAAACATATTTTAAGATCATTCATGATATATTAGGTTATGGGAAAGCTTAAAAGTCGTTCTACTCATAGCTACTGTATCTGGAGTTGAGATATATTGGCTTATTGGAAGAAGGCTTCTCTCCTACTACTAGTCATATTAACTTCTTTATCCATAGTAATTGTAATTGTAATTGCAAGCCCTCCAACATGGGTTAGAGAGGGACAGTATCTAGTCTATGATATTGTTGTATCAGATACATATCTTGGCATAAACAAGTCTGCTCCATATGCTACATACTTCAATAATATAACAGTATGGGGTAGGATAAGAGTAGACATAACCGGGTTTAATGAGACTCATCTCTTCCTTAAAGCATACTTTACCCATACAAACGATACCTCTGGCCGATACTTTGCATCAGGTTCATCTCAGGAAATCCTTGTTAAATGGGATCAAAAGCTAGAAAATAAGACATTCCTATACATAAAACCCTCAGAGCTCCCACCTAATGGAATACATGTTATTGAGAAGAAGGGTTTTGATAAAAATGGTAATAGATATAGTATAAGGATTGAGACAAAATATGATCTAGACAATGGGCTTATGCTTAGATCAAGCTCTGAATACATATATGAAATGCCTATTAGTGGAACAAACATAACCTATATAGACAGGGTTAGAATAGTTCTTGTTGAAACAAACATTGAAGGCCTTGAAACATATAGTTCCCTAGCACCATTATTGACTGAGACCCCCAGTTCTTCAACACCTACTACAAGCAGTGCCGGCAATGAACAGCCAAGTCAACCAGCATCATCTATATCCTCAAAAACAACTACTATACAGGAGTCTTGGCTAGGAAATAATATGATCTATGTAGTAGCGTGTATAATGGTTGCTGTATTTATAGTAATCACTATATTATTGCTTAGAAAAAGAGGTTAGGGCTATAAATTAGCCTCCAGTACATATTATGTCCTCAAATTTTTCAGGAGAAGCCATTAGAACAGGCTTCAGCCCTATTATTGTCTTAAGTGCTTCTATAAACTGATCAATCTCCTCCTTTGTATTGTATATATAGTAGCTTGCCCTAACAGTCCCTTTTATGCCTAGTCTATAATGTAGTGGGTGGGCGCAATGCATCCCTGTTCTAACAGCTATTCCAAATAAGTCTAGAGTCTTTCCTACCAGGTGGTGGTGTAGATCCTTTATATTAAATGATATAACTCCTCCTCTATCCAGGGGATTCTTAGGCCCATATACTACTACATCATTTATCTCGCTTAGCCTCTCAAGAGTATACTTGGTTAACTCTATCTCATGGGCTCTAACATTCTCCATTCCAAGCTTCATCAAGTATTTTGTAGCCTCTGCCAGCCCTATTCCACCAGCAATGTTTGGTGTTCCTGCCTCAAACCTCCATGGAAGATCATGCCATATCACATCATCGAGGGTTACATCCTTTATAGTATCACCCCCTACCTTGAAGGGGGCCATATCCTCTAATAGATCCCTTCTACCCCATAGCACACCTGTTCCTGTAGGTCCAAGCATTTTATGTCCACTAAAAGCTAGGAAGTCTATACCTAGATCCCTTACATCAACGGGCATATGAGGAACAGCCTGTGCACCATCAGCTACAACGATAGCGTCTACCGAGTGAGCTATTTTTACTATCCTTTTTACATCATTTATTGTTCCAACAACATTACTCATTATAGGGAATGCTACTACTCTAGTCTTCTCTGTAACAAGTTCCTCCATGTGGTCATATTTTAGGTATCCATCATCTGTTATATCAACATACTTTATTACAGCCTTCTTCATTGAAGCAACTATTCTCCATGGAAGCATAGAACTATGGTGATCCATAACAGTTAATACGATCTCGTCTCCTTCTCTTAAATGTTTTAACCCCCATGCATATGCAACAATGTTTAATCCATCTGTTGTATTATTGGTGAAGATAACCTCCTCCCACGAGTATGCATTAATAAACTTTGCCAGAACCTCATGTGCTTTCTCATACAGTTCACTAGCTTCCTGGCTAAGAGTGTGTAGGCCACGGTGTATGTTTGCATTATGGTTCATGTAGAAATTTTTTATAGTCTCTATTACCTGGATAGGCTTATGGGTTGTAGCAGCATTGTCAAAGTATATTATCTGCCTACCCCTTATCCTCCTATTCAGTATAGGGAAGTCCTTTCTTATCTCATAGGGATCAAACATGTAAGCACACCAGTTTAGCCTCCTCCAGAATATCTAGTGATCTATTATCTAGTTATTATTCTTGTTGACATAAAACAATCATAGATAAAACATTACCTATAATTATCAGCAATAATATTCTCTACTAGATAGAAGGTTCTATCAGGGTGATCAATATATGGTTATATCGGTTAGAGAAATGAGAGTTCTGGAAGTAAACTGTATAGGCCTTGGTATACCGTTGAGAATGTTTATGGAGGCTGCCGGCCTCCATGTAGCTAGAGTTGTTGAAGAGAAACTTGGTGGTAGAGAAGGCGTAGAGATTGCTGTCATGGTTGGGAAGGGGGGTAATGGTGGAGATGGGCTTGTTGCTGCCCGCTATCTTGCCTCTAGGGGTTATAGGGTTTATGTACTTCCAGCTTATGATCCCGGGCTTATAAGTCATCCAGATGCTATTGCTAATATAGAGATTGTTAAGAGGCTAGATTCAGTTAAAGTCCTAAAGCCTGGAAGATATGATGTACTTGGTAGTGTTGATGTAGTTATTGATGGATTGCTTGGAACAGGTGTTAAGGGGGAGCTTAGAGAGCCCATAAGATCCCTTGTAGAGGAGGCAAATAAGTCTAGTGCAGACCTTAAGGTGGCGATTGATACACCCACAGGCCTTAATCCTGATACTGGGGAAGTCCATGGTGTAGTGTTTAAAGCTGATGTAACAGTTACATTTCATGATGTAAAACCTGGTCTACTTAAAAGACCTGATCTTGTTGGGGAGATCGTTGTTGCAAATATAGGGATTCCCAGAGAAGCATGGCTTTATGTTGGTCCAGGCGATGCCCTTCATAGGGTTCCTAGGAAGCCACGTGATGCCCATAAGGGTATGGGTGGTAGAGTACTTGTTGTAGGGGGTTCAAGATACTATACTGGAGCACCAGCACTGGCAGGGCTTGCTGCACTAGCCTGCAGTGCAGATCTCTCCTTTGTAGTTGTTCCAGAGGAGGTTAGGGATGTCATAGCAGGTTATTCTCCAGAACTAATAACAGCCACTGTCCCAGGGGATCATTTTAAGCCTGGTGATATAGAGCTTATAGAGAAATATATCAAGGTGTTCAGACCCCATGTAATAGTTTTTGGTAACGGGATTGGAAGAGAACCTAGTACGCTAGAGTTTGCTGAGAGGTTTATTAAATGGGTTATTGAGAAGGGATATTATCTCGTAATAGATGCTGATGGACTAAAGGGTATTGTGTATGGAGAGACTAAGCTGGGCTGGAAAGTAATTATAACCCCTCATAGAGGGGAGTTTAAGTCGTTAACTAATACAAGCCTCTCAGGAGACATAGATAGTGATCTAGAGAAGATTATGAATGCAAGCAATGTTCTAGAGTCTACAATATTGTTGAAAGCCCCAGTAGACATCATTGTATCTGGAGGCAAGTATAGGCTTAACAAGACAGGAAACGAAGCAATGACTATAGGGGGTACAGGAGACGTGCTAGCAGGAATTGCTGGAGCCATGTTAGCGAAAACAGGAAGCCCCTTTGAAGCAGCTGCAGTAGCTGCCTATCTTAACGGGTTAGCGGGAGATCACATATACTATACAACAGGAGATATACCATCTCCAACAAAAATAGTGGAGGTATTACCCAGTATAATGAAAGACATAGTTAATGCACATCTAGCAACCTATAATATAGACCTAGAATACTAGTTACCTCACTAAATTCTATTAAAACATGAATAAAGGGTTTCTTATTTTATAATTAATTTAATAATTTATTTAAAGTAAAGCTTATTTACAAGCAATCTCTATAACTTGTCGTTGAATATGTGGTGGTTCTCATGATTATGTATTAAGATAGTGTCTCTAAGCTTAACTCCTAGCTGGTACTTAGTTTATAGTCTTATTACTGCTTGTTTACCCCCTATTCAAGAGGTGTCATCCCTGCATGTCCAATGCTATAGTGGCAAAGGATCTGGTTAAAACATATGTGGTTAAAAGAGGCTTCCTGCGTAGAAGAGTGGAGAGGGTAAGGGCACTTAAAGGTATATCATTTAGTGTTAAGAAGGGGGAAGTATTTGGTCTCCTTGGTCCAAATGGTGCTGGCAAGACTACTACTGTAAAGATTATATCAACTCTATTACTTCCAGATAGTGGGCATGCATGGGTTCTAGGCTATGATGTTATTGATGAAG
>JAGGXK010000086.1 GCA_021163115.1 Desulfurococcales archaeon
AACCTAGATGATATAGAAAAACCCTCTTATATTATTGAGCTAAGGCCTGGGAGAGGTCACTCTTATCTAGTTGAACCATGGCATGTAGTAGAATATACTAATGTACGTCAAATAACCTCTCTAAGCATGCATGAACTTGTTAGAGTTATAGAAAGAGCTAGAGCAAGGCTTAGGCTTACAGCCACGTATACTAGATGCCATAGGCTAGACAATACAGGAGAAGAACTACAAGCACTCACTATCCACCCAGGTTATGATATAATGTTTTTCATAGGTAAGTATATGGAAGAGCTTCTCCAACAACTAGGTGTAAGAAATCCCCCGGAGAACCCATTGGTTCTAAGAAGGTTTCATGGAATACATGATGTCTACTCTGGTACGAAAATTTATGCAAGAATAGAGATCCCTGATGAATACACTATACCTAAGGCTGAACAATTACTAGAGAACCCCCTAGGTAACCCTATTGAGTGTATTGTAGGAGAGAACAAGTCTATAGTAGAACTACATACAAGGATAGCTTATAGGTTTCTAGCAAGCCTTGGAGAACCAGATATAGTTGTAGTAAGTTTTAGTGGTGGAAAAGACAGTATAGTAGTACTTGATCTAGCGATCAAGTATTATGGTAGGGAAAGAGTTTACCCAATATTTGTTGATACAGGACTAGAGTTCCCCCATACAATACGATATGTAGAGGAAGTAGAAGAGTATTATGGAATAGATATTGAGAAGGCTGAAGCAAGGATAGATGAAGCCATAAAGTATAAGGGTTTGCCGAGAAAGGGGGATAGATGGTGCACTGGTTTAAAGACAAGGGCTTTCCATGAAAAACTAGGAGAGATCGTGAAAAGCTATGATAAAGTAGTTGTAATTGTTGGTGACAGGGATGCGGAATCTGCATCAAGAAGCCATAGATCGCCTGTAAGGAGGAAGAAGGGCTACATAGAAGCTGCTCCAATAAAGATCTGGTCAACAGCTCTTGTACAACTCTACATACTCCTAAACAAGCTCCCTGAAAACAAATTGTATAGCTATGGATTCTATAGAACAGGATGCTATATATGTCCATCACTTAGAAGCGTTTCTCCCCTCACGATACTTTTAGTTAGTTTTCAATACTTTTAATTCCGTGAAGGAAGTTAGCCCTCGATACGGGCTCATTAGCTTCACCCGCACCTCATGGGGCTCGGTCGAGCCCAACGCCATAGGGCTCCCATCTGAGGAGAAGTACCTTAATCCAATATTTATAGCTCCAACTACATCCCTATCTAGTACTAACCTATTACCTAACTTAGCTAATCTTAGCTGGATCTTGAGTACCCTTACCCTCTTCTTCCCCCTCACCGCAATGCGGATCATCGAGGGAGTAAAATTACGAATACGCTTACCTGTAAATGGGTCAATAGAAGAGGAATATGCTTCGGATACCCCGACTATATGTATCAGTTTATTGTTTAGTACTTCTACTAGGGTTGATACACTCCATTGGTGAATTCTATGTCTTAAACTACTCTTTCTAATTTTCTCAACTAGTTTCCCTTTACCTCTACGAACATTGCCAACAACTACAACAGCATTATTCTGAATGGCTAGTTTTTCAATAATCTTGGCAGTCTTATAGACTATGTCTTGCTTTCTCTCTTTCTCTCTGAGTTTCTTAAGAGCTTTCTTCACGCCTCTAATCTTTGTTGATCTACCTTTTGTTATCCTCTTTCTCCTCTCAGCATAAGAGATAACCAGTTTTCCAAAACCAGTCTCTATCCTATGCACTTCACATAGTTTTTCATCCCTGAATACAGCTAACGTAATATTATTTTCATTAACATCAACAGCTACAACGTTCTTTGGATTATATGCAACCTCAAAGTTCTTTGTAAACGTTAGGTATATGATAACCTTCTTACCATTTAATTTAAGTCTTAACTCGTTGGAAAGTTTCCATCCATTATAAAGGTATCTATGCAGTTGCTTATGACCTCTATAGCATATCTTTACCCACCCTCTATGAGTTCTTACCTCAATAACCCCATCTTTTAGCTTCCAATCTTGTGAATCAGAGTAAGTTATCGTGATTCTCTTCACTACTGGCTTTTCGGTCTTGGTTATTCCCTTCTTCTTTAGCTCTCTAAATGACTTAGCTCTCCTAACAGCATCCCTATAGCATCCCTTAATAACCCTTGTTGGTAGCCAAGGATATTCCTCCCTAAACCTATGATAGAACAACTTATGTAGAGTAGCTTGAGATGCTTTGAATTCTACAGCGTATTCCACCATCTCTTGAAGCATCTCCTTATAAGCTTCAATAATTTCTCTAAGAGCTCGTCTGCCATATCTGTTAGTCCATCCTTCTAGAACAACAGTTCTCTTAGGGGTCTTTAACTGCTTGTTCAACTGCTTCCACCACCTTCTTGTACTTCCTACTACGTTTACCATAGATTCTGCCAGCAAAGCTAGTAACAATCGCTATGAGGTCTTCAACTAGTTCCTGATAGTAGTCTTTGGGCTCTTCATGGAAAGCAACTATTACTTCTACACCATATGCTTCAAAAAGTTCTTTGAGATAGGTAAATCCAAATCTGGTTAACCTATCCTTATAAGCTACTACTATGGCATCCACCTGTCTCTTCCTAGCCATCTCAATGAGTTTTTTCAGCCCTTTCCTATCCTCTTTTAGACCACTAGCAATATCCTTGATAACAATATACCCGGCTTGTGGGAAGTGTTTCCTAACATAGTCTTCTAATGAGGATACCTGTCTTTCTAGGTCATCCTTCTGTGTAATACCGCTAACTCTAGCATAGATGCCAATCCTCTTAAGACCAGTATAAAATCCCTTGGTTAATCTCTCAAGTTCTGACCCTGGTATATACCATCTGCCATGAATGTTAACGGCTCTAACCTTACCCTCCTTAATCCACTTAATTGCACCACTACGACTAACACCAACCAGCCTAGCAAACTCACTAAGCTTATACAGCTTCTCCATATCTCATCAAGTAACTAGAAGTGTTTAAAAATATTTAAAAGTATCGTTCGACCCGAAACAGCCTAGAACTATTTATTATGGAGAGAATGTTATGGAATACAATCAAAGACCTTAAGTGGATAAAAGAATTCATTGCAGAGAAGAAATAGTGGAGGAGCTAGCATTGGGTAAGGTGATAGTAGTAACTGGAACACCTGGAACAGGGAAGACATTGCTAGCTAGAAAACTAGCTGAAAAACTCAATGGGATACATATAGACTTAAGCGAGCTTGTCCTAAAGGAGGGGTTGTATACAGAGTATGATGTGGAGGTAGCCAGCTTCATTATTGATGAAGAAGCTGTTATAGGTAGGATAAAGGAGCTTGCAAGCAGGTATGAAATAGTAGTTATTGACAGCCACTATGGGGAGATCGTTCCACCAGATCTTGTATGGAAGGTTATAGTTCTCAGAACAGATCCTGAGGAACTTGAAAAAAGGCTACAGAAAAGAGGATGGTGGTGGGAGAAGATCAGGGAAAATGTTGAAGCAGAAATCCTCTCAGTATGTAGCCAGCAAGCACTAAACGTGTTTGGTAGGGACAAGGTATATGAAATAGATACTACAAACAAGAACCCCCAGCAGGTACTGGAGGAAGCCCTAGAAATACTACAAGGCAAGGGAGAGCCAGGGCTAAAATATGACTGGCTGGCAACAAAGCCTATTAAAAAACTCTCCAAGTACCTAGCCTAAGTATTTAATAAAACGCTCCTCGAGTGTTCTCAGAACATGCCGTCGCAAATTTTATATGATTGTATATGTTTTTATATGTTTTGATGGTGTGGGTGATGGAGGAGTTTCTTAGTCCTCGTGATGCTTGTAGAATGCTCGGTATATCGTATATTACTTTGTGGAGATGGATAC
>JAGGXK010000061.1 GCA_021163115.1 Desulfurococcales archaeon
TACTTCTCCATCGACTACTAGTTCTGTAACTACTACTTCTCCAACAACATCTCCAACAACAACCACTAGCCCAACCACATCCCCTACAACAAGCCCGACAACCACCAGTCCAACAACAACAAGTCCACCGCCAAGTGGTATAGATACAAGAATATATACAGCAATAGGGGGGGTAATACTATTAGCAATAATAATACTTGTATACATAATGATGCGGAGAAGATAGTAGCAGAGAAAAACGTTGAAATAATACAACTAAAAACACCCTTAGTTTTTTAATGTCAAATAGAAGTACATTTGATCCTATTGTTTTAGTTAGAAATATATCTTAGTGGTATTATTAGGTAGATTAGCTCAGTATAATATTGGCTAGGAGATAGAGTTTACCTATATATTTCATGTTTGGATAGTATAGACATAGATGGTATCTGATATGTGGTGGAGTAGATGCAGAGACCATCTAGAGTATTGACAATGAAGGATCTCTTATTCGGCGGATTAATAATTGCTATAGTTTATATAATTTTACAGAGCGTGCTTGATCCAGAGGTATTTCATGCAATAGAGGTCTATATATGGGTTGCTGGCATAGCATGGGCTATAATGGTTTATAAACAAGGCTTTGATCCTACTAGGCTATTGTTCTCCTTCACATGGAGCTTTATAGTAATCTTTGGACTTGTATACATAATGTTCATACTAGTTCTTGGTATAGAGGGTTATCCAAGAGCCTTAGCTATACTATTATCCATACCAGCAACTGAAGCCATCATAGGATATTTTAGGAATAAGTATGTAGAGCTAAAGGCTATTAGAGCAAGGAGAGCTGTTAAGATCAACCTAACTAAGAAGATGAGATCAGCGTTGTTTAAACTAGATCCTATTATGATAGTATTTATTATAGCTTCCTTTGCTGTATTATTGACTTTTCTAGTAACCCCTGTTCTTATGATGCTATATCATGCATTTGAAGTGCCTGAAGATGCTCCATGGTATCATTGGTTTGAAAGAATATTTACTAATATAAGGTATGTTAAGCTATCCCATCTTCCAACAGAGACTCCGTGGACCCCTCAAAGTCCTCCTGGTGGCGGAAAAATCCTTGTTGTAACTGGTGTAAGCTACGGAATTCTATTAAACTCTCTAATAAATGCTACAATTGTTACTTCTGTAGCCACGGTGCTCGGCATTATAGTAGCCTTTATGCTTGCGAGATACGATTTTCCAGGTAAGACTTTCTTTAGAATCCTAGCTATTGTACCATTATTTATAACTCCATTCATAAATGCATATGTTATTAAGATCTTGTTTAGTGAGTATGGGCCTATATCATTTATAACTAATGCATTACTGGGATATAGTATTCGAATAGATAAACTAGCTGGTGTAGCATTAGCCCAGATCATTGCTTTTTATCCAATAGTGTATCTTAATGCGTATTCAAGCTTCCTAAGCATTGATCCTAGTATGGAGGAACAGGCTGAAAATCTTGGTTCCAAGGGGCTCAGATTATTCTTTACAGTAACTCTACCTCTTGCATTACCAGGTATTGCTGCTGGCTCTATACTGGTGTTCATATTTAGTCTAGAAGACCTGGGAGCACCTATTGTCTTCCAAGAGCACGAGCTTATGAGCTACCAGATATGGAGTAGCCTTACAACTGAGACAGGTATGGTTACGCCAGAGATTGCTGCATTAGGCTTTGTCATGCTAGGCCTAGCTGTTGTAGGCTTTATAGCAATTAGAAGCTATGTGGGTATGCGGGCTTATGCCATGATCTCCAGGGGTGGCAGGTGGCAGCCTAGAGAAAGAAGACTAGGGTGGAAAGGATTGCTTGTAATTTACCTTGTCCTCCTACCATTGATAATATTCACTGCAATGCCACAGATAGGGGTTATATTGATGGCGTTTAATATTCTCCCGCCAACAGGGTTCCAGCTACAGTTTGATAAAGCAACTCTTGACTACTTTATAGGAATATTTACGTACCCGGACATAAATCTCTACATACGTAATACTCTAATCTATGCAACTATAGCTGTATTACTGGCTACAATTGTTGCATTAATAACTGCATACTCTGTTAGCAGGACAAGGATCAAGGTTCTTACACCAGCACTTGATACTCTAACAACAATACCTATAGCTATACCTGGTTTAGTGATAGCACTTGGATACTTCTACTTCTATTCAACATACTTTAAGGGGACATTCCTAGATCCTACAACTGGTCCAGGTAATTTCCAGGCCTGGATAGTTCTTATAATTGCTTATAGTATACGTAAACTACCATTCGTAGCTAGATCGATCTTTGCTGGTTTCCAGCAAGTACATGAAGCATTAGAGGAGGCAGCATTAAATCTTGGGGCAAAGAGGCTAAAGACTATTCTTACTGTAGTATTGCCGCTTATAGTAACCTATATCATAAGTGGTGCCCTCATAGGCTTCATATACATTAGTACAGAGGTGAGTACAAGCGTTACTATTGGTGCATTAAGCCCTCAGCAAGCACCAATGACATTCTATATGATGAATATCTATAAGGGAGGAACAGCGGCCGCCGTCCAGTATGTTGCAGCAATGGGCCTCCTATTGATACTATTCCAGTTAGCAGCAGTACTAACAGTTACACTAGTGTTTAAGCAGAGATATGCATTCATAGGAGTATAAGACTTTGAAAAGATATGTTTAACTAATCCCATACCCCATGATATAACCATGTATGGTGTAGTCCATGACTAGGGTAAAACTTGTAAATGTAACCAAGGTATATGGTTCAGTTATAGCGGTTGATCATGCAAACTTGGATATAGAATCTGGAGAACTATTTACACTCCTAGGGCCAAGCGGTTGTGGTAAGACAACAACACTCCGTATAATAGCTGGCTTCGAGGTACCAGAGGAGGGGCAGGTATTCTTTGATTATGAAGATGTTACTTTTAAGAAGCCATATGAACGGAATACTGCAATGGTTTTCCAGAACTATGCACTTTGGCCCCACATGACTGTTTATGATAACATTGCCTATGGGTTAAGAATAAGGAAGGTTCCAGAACTCGAGATTAGGAAGAGGGTTAAGCAAGTTCTTGAGCTTGTAAAGCTTGAGGGTCTTGAAAATAGGTATCCGCTCCAGCTTAGTGGTGGGCAACAACAGAGAGTAGCACTAGCAAGAGCACTAGTTGTTGAACCTAGGGTTCTCCTACTTGATGAGCCGTTAAGTAATCTTGATGCAAAGCTTAGGATAGAGATGAGGGAGGAGATTAAGAGAATTCAGAGAAAACTAGGCATAACAACAATCTATGTAACCCATGACCAGCTGGAGGCCATGAGCATTAGTGATAGAGTGGCCATCATGAACCAGGGTAAGATACTTCAAGTTGGAACACCACGGGACGTCTACTTTTATCCTAGAAGCATATTTGTAGCAGGCTTTATAGGGAGAAGCAATATCTATGAAGGAAGACTTGTTGAGAAGAATAAAGTCTACGGTAAGGTGTATATAGATGCACTAAAAACAGAGCTTGAAGGAGTGCTTGTTGAGCCTGATGTAAAGGGTAAAGTAGCTGTTGTTATAAGGCCGGAGGTAGTGCTTGTTGAAAAACCAAGCGATCTAAAAAGATACAATACTGTAAAGGGCATACTAGACTTCCAGATGTTTGTAGGAGAAAAAATTGAGGCAAGAATAAAGGTTGGAGAAACAAGCATTATAGCACACCTACCAAACACAATAAATGTGTCGCTAGGAACAGAAATGATCTTATACATTGATAAGGAACATGTGAGAATATTGCCGCCAAAGTAAAAGATAAAAAAATAGTTCTTAAACAAACAAAGCCGCCTACTTTCTCCTTAATAATACTACCGCTACCGCAATAGCTATAACTACTATTACTATTGCTGCTAAAGAACCTGTTAATGGGGCCTGCGGAGATGTTGTAGGACTGGTTGTTGTCCCTACTGGACTTGTTGTTGTTGGACTGGTGGTTGTCGGGCTTGTTGTAGGGGATGTGGTTGGGCTAGTGGTTGTTGTTGGAGATGTTGTTGGAGAAGTAGTAGTTACAGAACTAGTAGTCGATGGAGAAGTA
>JAGGXK010000013.1 GCA_021163115.1 Desulfurococcales archaeon
ACATAGTCAATAGGCTTCACATAGTTTCCTAAAATTGTAGGCTTTAATTCTACTTTCTCCTTTTCACCATTAAACCCTATGACCGAAACTCCAACATTGTAGTTACTTCTAAGAGTTATGTTCCTACGTGGTAACCTTAAATTAACCTAAACCACCCTAAACAACCACTCCGAGGTGAACGGCTGTACAATAAAGATTATGTACCCCTCTGTGGAGAAGGCAGCAAAAACTGTTCTTAGAAAGCTTGGAATAGATTTCAAGGAGGCTAGTGATATAACATGTTGCCCGGTACCAGAGGTATTCTATATCAAATACCCTGATTTATGGAGGAAAATTGTTGATAAGAACCTAGAGATACTTCTGGCTAAGAAAAACCCTGTCCTAGTAATATGTAATGGTTGCTGGGAATCACTAAGACTTAGTTCTGGAGAAGACCCTCTGATCAAACATGCTGTTGAGGTACTCTATAAGTATAGAGGTAGGATAAAGTCTATGATACAGCGGGATCTCTCAGGGATTAAAGTAGGTCTACAACCTGGGTGTAGACTCTATGTTAGAGATGAGCTCATCGATATGATGAGAGATCTTGTAGAGATGCTTGGTGTAGAGGTTATAGAATATGGCTTCGAGCGGTTTGCTGCGGTGAGCCTATCAGATTCTATAATGGGGAGTATGCATTGAAGAACAGGGCGTTTCTTAAAGTAAAGCATGCTTTGGATAAAAACATTGATGCTTTAATAACATTCTGTCCTGGATGCATGATTATGCTTGAATCTGCTTCCTCATTTATGGGTATTAAATTGCCTACTTTAAACTATTTTGAACTACTTGCAATAGCTCTTGGGGAAAGCCCTGAATCCATTGGCTTAGAAAACCATTATGCTAGTGTTAAGAGTATACTATCCAAGATCGGGGTGAGGAGTTAGATCGGGGATCCTGAATATAGAGGCTTCTAAGGTAAAGGATATTGTAGAGAGTATTATTAGCGGTGGAGGTAGGCTTATACACTTATTCGGTATAGGCTATGGTAGAGACTTCTTTACAGTAAACTATTTGTTTACACAAATTTCTAGGAGAGAATATACACTAGTCCATACAATAGTTAGTAAGGATAATCCAAAAGTACCTACAATAATCGATAAAACCAAGGCTGCTCTATGGCTTGAGAGAGAATGGAGTGAAATGCTTGGTATAGAGTTTACCGATCACCCTGACCCAAGGAACTTGTTTCTCCCATTCAAGGAGGGTGAGGAGGGTTATAGGGTTAAAGGAAGGAACAAACTATGCTATAGCAGGGCCTGTAAATAAATACCTACCTACTAATGTGCATGTTCCCGGATGCCCTCCTGAGCCAGCGACTATTGTAAAGGCATTGACGATGATTACGGAAAAACATAACTTCAGGCGAGTATATTTGTTAAGTTTTTAAAAGAGATCTAGGTTTATGTTTTAACAAGTTTTTGTAAGAAACTCTTATATAAATACTGTTTATAAGAATATTATGTAAGTATATATAGTGTGTAGAAGGTGTGTCCTTCTTGCCTGGCGGCTATATGGGTAGGATACTTCGTGTAAATCTATGGAGTAGCAAATACTATATTGAACCCTTGCCATCGGAGGCTGTTCTAAGGGGCTGGATTGGTGGACGTGGACTGGGTGTATATCTTGCACTAAAGGAGATAGATCCAAAGGCTGATCCTCTTGGTCCACGTAATAAGGTATTTGTTATGACAGGTCCTGTAACGGGTGTGGCTGGTGTACCAGAGTCTGGTAGATGGTGTAGTGTAACTAAGTCTCCATTAACCAACACCATTCATGACTCTCAGAGTGGTGGAAAGTTTGGGCCAGAGCTGAAGTTTGCTGGCTTTGACGCTGTTATATTAGAGGATGTTAGCGAGAAACCTGTATATCTGTGGATCCATGATGGTAAGGTTGAGATAAGGGATGCAACTCATCTATGGGGTAAGGATGTACATGCAACCACCGATATTATCCAGGAGGAGCTTGCACCAGAGATTGGTAAGGATGAGGCTAAGAAGATAAAAGTGTTAGCCATAGGGCCTGCAGGAGAGAATTTTGTAAGATTTGCAGCCCTAATGAATGATAAATACAGGGCTGCTGGACGAGGAGGCCATGGTGCTGTATGGGGTAGTAAGAAGATCAAGGCAATTGCTGTACGTGGACACATGAAGCCCGAGGTTGCTAAGAAGGAGGTATTTAGAGAAGTAGTTGCTAAGACGGTTAAGAAGCATCGTGAGAACCCTGTTACCTCAGAGGGACTACCCAAGCTAGGTACAGCTATACTGGTGAACATTATTAATAAGGCAGGCATGCTCCCGACAAGAAACTTCCGTACAGGAGTATTTGAGGGTGCTGAAAAGATTAGTGGTGAGACACTGGCTGAGAAGTATCTTGACAAGAAAAAGAGTATTGAGGAGTCATGCTGGGGCTGTGTAATTACTTGTGCAAGATATACCAAGGTAGAGAACTCTCCATTTAGTGGAGAAGGCGGTGGCCCAGAATATGAGACAATCTGGGCCTTTGGTGCACAGACAGGTACAGATAACCTAGAGGCTATTAGTAAGGCTAACTACCTATGTAACGAGCTAGGCCTTGACACTATAAGTATGGGTCATACAATCGGTACATTTATGGAGCTTGTTGAGCTAGGCAAGGTTCCTCCAGAGAAGCTACGTGGACTTAATGCTAAATGGGGTACACCAGAGGCTATAGTAGAGCTTGTATGGAGAACCGCATACAGGAGTGGAATCGGCGACGAACTAGCAGAGGGTGCTTGGAGGCTTGCCAACAAGTATGGTGTGCCAGAAATAGCAATGGTTGTACGTGGGCAGGAGCTACCAGCATATGATCCAAGAGGTGCACAGGGACACGGACTAGCATACGCTACAAGCAACCGTGGAGGCTGCCACTTAAGAGCATACATGATATCTCCAGAAGTTCTCGGTGTACCATCACTAGTAGACAGATTCTCAACCAAGGGTAAACCAGCTCTAGTCAAGGAGTTCCAGGACGTCTTTGCTGTAATAGACTCTATGGTTGTATGTAAATTCTCAAGCTTTGCCGTATGGGATGAGGACTATGCGGAAATAATTAGTGCTATAACAGGATGGGATGTAACCAAGGAGGAAGTACATAAGATTGGTGAGAGAATATACAATGCAGAGAGAGCATTTAATGTACTAAGCTTTGGTGATGGAAGAGCATACGATACATTGCCAAAGAGGCTTCTTGAGGAACCAATGCCGGAGGGACCATCAAAGGGATATGTTGTCAAACTAGGTGAAATGCTGGACGAGTACTACAAGGTACGTGGATGGATAGACGGTAGACCATCAAGGGCAAAGCTAGAGGAACTAGGGCTTAAATGGATTGCTGATAGATTAGAGGAAGAAGGCTTACTACCTGGCTAAATAATATTTATTTTTTAATAAGTAATTCCATAATCTCTAAATACTACATTCTTATTAATAACACCTTATCTGTTATAGGAAAATACGACAAATATATCAATTATGAATACCTATAAGATTATAGTACTAATCATTTAAGGTGATTTTATTGAAACTAAAATATGAATTCACCATAGAAGATGATCCTGAAAAAATATTTGATCTAACAATAGAGTATTTTGCACTAAAAATACAATACCCATATGAAATAACACGAGTTGAACCATATGCTGTAGAAAACCTGCCCGTACCCAAGTCTTTATTATTTGAACGTGGAAGCGGTTTAGCATCCTTTATGGGAGCAGAGATTGAGAAATGCAAGACTAAGCTAAAGGTGGGTTTTGCTATGAAGACTGGTGGTGTTGTACAGATGGTTTTTGAATATGATATAAAAACCTATGGAACACCATTAGAGAGTGATGTAGCTAAGATTTCTAAAGAGGTCAGTGGTCTTAAGAACTACATATTGTCATCTAAAACATAGCCCTGCTTTATGTAGTCTAACATGTTTAGGGTACACTTATGTAGTTGATAATAGCTTACTCCTCCTTAGACACAATTATTCTCTCCATTTTATCAATAACAAGTGTAAGCTTTAATGGAATCCCTGTCTCTGCAAGCTTATCTATACGAGGGCCAATGTGTTTGTATACAAGCTTATTGGCTAGAATATTTGGCGTTACCCAGGAGGATGATGTAGTTCTTGCATCAATAAATAGTTCAATTACTTCTTCTAGGAACCTTATTTTCACATTACTGCATCTATATCCATAAGCAATCGTATATACTCTTGCAAGTTTTTTAATATATGATTCATGTTGTATAATAGTTGGTATAACTTCTCTGATAAGCTTTGGTTTCATAAGTTTAACTGTTTCACCAGTAGGTTGTTCAATAGTCTTTTCACCTCTTTCCTCAATACGGGGCATAGTAGGTGTTTTCTCCAGAGGCTTTACTCTCTCAAGTAGGGCTTTATCAAATTTGGTTGATTCAAGAACAGCTCTTATATATTGTTTCTTCGGAATTTCTATTAGCTCCTTATAACCATTTACACCCTTAAACAAGTTCTCTCCTATACGGGCAGTAACCATGTATATAACTCCATTACATGATATAATCTCGTAGTCATCCCAGCCACTTGGACTTCTAAGAGATACTCGTAGGTAATAGCATTCAGGACTAGATATTTTCACATCAACAACACGTATAATCTCTTCTACAGAACCTCTTGTAAAGCCTTCATACTCTCCTAGAAGACTTATTTTTGCCATAAAGTCTTGTTTACTTAAAACCTCACTATAACCATCCAGGTTATCAACAGTTCTAGCTTTTTCCATACATAGTCACACAAATATATACTATCAAGTCATTCCTTAAATGTTTTAATACTACATATTAAGCACTATATAGCAGGAAATGCTTTACTTAGAAAATATAGGAACTATGATTGCCCCATATATGTATACAATAGGAAACATATTATTAAGGTATTATAGTGGCATAGATACCTAAGAATATGATGAGGAAGGTTGGATTGGGGATTATACCAGTTAGTGGTGCTGCAGAACCATATAGAAGTAGGGCTAAGGCCACTCTAGCCATAATTATAGCTAACATCATAGTATACGTCTTAACTAGCTATTCCAGCTACTTTATATCAACAAGTAGCTACTGGGTTGAAAAACTTGCTATGGTTCCACTACTTCTGCTTGAACCTAGTGAATGGTATAGATTATTAACAAGCATGTTTCTCCACGCAGACATAATCCATATATTATTCAATATGTACTTCCTCTACATATTTGGGAGAGAGGTTGAGAGATCGCTTGGTACAGGCAGGTATCTTCTCCTATACTTCTCATCAGGCTTAGCTGCAACATTGTTCCATATAGGATTTACACCTATAATGGGTTTTGAAAACCTTATAGTACCAGCCCTTGGTGCATCAGGTGCTATAAGTGGTGTACTTGGTGCATACCTCCTATTATACCCTAATAGAAGGCTTACTATATGCTGGTTCTTCTGGCTAATACCATGGTGTTTTACAACAACAGCTAGCTTCTACCTAATATTCTGGTTTGCACTCCAAGTAATCTATGGCTATGCCCGGCTAGGTAGTATAGCATTTTTTGCACATGCAGGAGGTTTTGTAGCAGGGCTAGCACTTATGGGAGTATTTAAGAAGAAGCCTTTTGAGGAAATAGCAAAGCCTCCAGAAACAATGCCTTACCACCCATACTATGAATACTATGAGGGATATCTTATAGCAAAGAGGTATGCGGAAGCAACGCTAGGAAGTACTGCTAGAACTATACTACTTATACTACTCACTATACTAGTTATTGGGGAGGCATACTCATTTATAGCCGCCACAGAAGCATCTGCGCCAATCTACATATACTCTATAGAAGCTGGGCACTCAATATCATCTATGGTAGAGGATGTTGCTGTATACCAAGTTGGTAGAGGCGTAATATTTTCACCAGTAAATAGTGATCCAAGGATAGTATTGAATAGGCTTTACTGGGCAGGGCTTCTAAATGATGAATCAGATAAAGTATATACAAGCTACACCTATAGCAAAACTATAGTATCACCTATAGGTGGTGTACCAGTTAACATCCAGCTAAAAGCCTATATGAAATATGATGGTAATGGAGTGCTTGTTGAATCCCATGGTGAGATCGTTACGGACGTGCTCCAGATCGCTGATAGTAGAGTCTTTGTTGTTAGAAACCAGTATTTTGTCTACAATATCTCTGCAGAAGAACAGGTAACCAATATAGGGCAGCGTCTAATAATGCCGTCTCTGTTTCTACCAATAGTGTTTACAGTTACAGCTATAATTATCATATATAGGAAGAAGCAGCCTAGATACAAGCCCATCAGTATAAGCTATAGATACGACTATGAGTACATATAGTTTTTCAATCACATCAAATACCAGGTTTACAGTTTAAGGAGGGTGGCAAAAATAGAATGGTATTTACACCCCTACATTATCCACAAGCATATCTTTTATACAGGTTTTCTAAGGGGTTTTCATATCCAGGACTCTTAATAGGTAGTTTTCTCCCGGATCTAGAGATACCTGTATTGTTTCTCTTAGGCTATCAATATCCTTATACAAGGCTTGTACTACATAGCTTTCTTGGAGCCCTAGCTTTCTCATGGATCCTTGGACTAGCCCTGCTTCCGCTATACAAGGTTTTAATCCACAGAATCCTAGGAATAAAACCCCTCATTAATACTGTAAAATACCTTGTCTCTGTAACAGTTGGTGCATTACTTCATGTACTAGTTGACGGGTTCCATCATATCTACAACCCTCTCTTATGGCCCCTTACATCTAGCAACATTGATGTACTAGTATTTACTAGTCAGCCTATAGCACATATAGTAATGCATATAATATTCCTTGTTCTCACAATACTCTCTCTAGCCATGATACTGGTTGAAACAAAAGTCTGGGGAATAAAAGATTTACTGACTAAAATATTATACGATCCTTGTTTATTAGATAGTGCTAGATAACCTTCTTTGCTAGTCTTAGGAAGTATTTCTTGTATATTATAGTGAACACTATACCTCTAAGATATACATCTATAAACATAGCTATCCATGCACCAACAACACCGTATAAGTTAATCAGATAGAGTGCTGGCAGTATTCTAAATAAGTATAACCCACTAATACTTATAATCATAGGGATCAAGGTATTTCCTCCACCCCTTATTGCACCACTAAGTGCCATAGCTAGAGCTAACCCGGGTTCACTTAGACCTGCTAGGATCAAGTATATACTTGCTAGGATAGCTACATCGTCTGTAGGCGAGAATGGCGCTACAATATACTGTGATGTAGCAGCTACAATAACTCCTAGAGCAGCCATAACTAATATGGCTATCCTTGTTACTCTCCACCCAACCTCCATGGCCTCCTCAAATCTTCCAGCCCCTATCCTCTGGCCTACAAGAGTGGAACTAGCTACAGAGAAGGCGTAGCCAGGCATATATATGAAGCTCTCTATCCTAACACCGATCTGGTGGGCAGCAAGAGCTATGCTTCCACACCGAGCTATAAATGCTAGATAGATATTGTGTCCCATAGAGAATACTAGTCTCTCAGAAGCAGCTGGTAAACCTATTTTTGTTATACTCCCTATGTGCTCTAGCTTTATTTCAGGGATCGGTCTGACTCCTAGTTTTGATAGTAGATATAGTTCTACGGGTATCATGTATGCTATAGATATAACTGTAGCTAATGCAGCACCTACTACACCTAGTTTGGGAAATCCTAGTAATCCAAAGATGAGTAGGGGATCAAGTACTATGTTTATTGCTACACTAGATAATATAGCTATCATGGAGTATCTTGTAGCTCCTATGGCTCTTAGTGTCGAATCAAGTATTACAACGAATGCTAGTATAGGGAGGCCCAATATTCTTACAGAGAAGTAGGCTACTCCGTCATTAATTACACTTGTATTTTTGCCAGCAATTAATGAGATCAGTGCTGGTGAGAAATAATATGCTGTAACACCTACTATAAATGCTACAGCTGTTGCGTATACAAGGGTTTCTCCAACGCTATGCCTTACCTTCTCTATATCTCCTGAACCATAGCTCTGGGAAGCATAGATTAAGACACCAGTACTAAATAAAGCTATTACAACAAAAAATGTCCAAGAAAGATATGATCCAATACCTACAGCTCCCAAGGCTATAGTACCTAGTTTAGAGACAAAGTATGTATCAGTTACAGAGTATATGCTATCACTTAGCTCACTAATTATCATGGGCCACGAGATCTTTATAATCTCTCTAGTTAATGGATGTGTTCTTATCCTCATCTTTCTTCAGCCATATGGTAAAACCTGGTAAGCAGGGAAACGACTTATGTTGTATCAGAGCAGGTAACCTATGTAGTAAGAACTGGATTGTTGGGAATTTATTAGTATTGGTTAACAAGTAACTGGCTGTATAAGTTGTAGTGTCTTCTTGCCATTCTTACCCAGTTTGTTCTTATAGAGTATGCATAGAGGCTTGACATATATGCTACAGCTAGATCATAGTTTTCCATTAACCACAATATCTTCCTTGCTAGTTCCCTAGGATTCCTAGGTGATACTACAAGTCTTGGCGAGAACTGATATAGCTCTATAAGTCTTGGAACTCTTGTCCCTACAATAGGTTTAAGACTACCCATTGCAAGATGAAGGATCCCACTTACCGAGTACTTGCCAGGGGGATCATTGTACGGTAGTATAACTAGGTCTGCAAGAGCTATAAGTTTAAGGATCTCTTCGTGAGATAGATATTTTTCTATAAAATGAGTGTTAACACTTCCACTTATTTCATCTACAATTTCTTTAATTTTCCTATCTCTAAGCTCTCCAGCTACTATTAGTGTAAGAAACTTGGTTTCTCCACCAATATAGTTAATCATATCAAGAATAATGTCAAGGCCTTTATCCTTTCTAAGGAATCCTGGTATAGTCATTACTATATTGCTTAGTTCTTTTTCTTTAAGCCCTAGATCCTCTGCAAGCTTAAATCTTGGTGTACCGAAATACGGGTTAAGTAGTGTTCCATGGGGGATTCTATGTATAAGATATGGTTCAATGCCCTGGTTCTGTAGCTCAAATTCTTGGAGGATGCTATGAACTATGACAGAGTCTACATTATTTAATTTTGATTGAAATTCTAGAGTCTTAATTCTTATTGAAGATGGATGATCTATTGTATGCATTGTAAAAACTATCTTCTTAACAAGCCCGTCATCCTTGGCAGTAAGTAGGGTTTTAAGAATTGCTGGTGTGTAACCAAATATACCATACTCGTGCTGCACATGAACTATGTCTGCTCCATTTATTTCTGTAAGCTTGTCAAGAACTCCTTTATAACTGTTTGATCCCCTAGTATATACTGGGTGTATATATGCCCCAGCTCCTTCATCATATCTCTCTGGGCCTCCTTCATCTATATTGCTGAATACATGGATCTCTAGTGATGGATTAATGGATTTTAGTGCCATTACCAGCATCCTAGTATATTCTCCTACACCACAGTGTGTTGGTGGATATGTTGATATATAAACGATCCTCAAAGCCTTCTCCTCTAGGTAGAAATAATATATGTATCTAGATATAATACGTTTGGAAAACAATTTATAGAATACTAGGTGAGTGTAAGTAATGAATTCCCCCTATACATGTAGGAAGTATAGATGCATAGTAATAACTGATCTGGATGGTTCATTGCTTGATCGAGAAACCTATAGCTATGAGGCTGCGCTACCTGTTATAGAGTATCTAAAGAATAATGGTATACCTATAGTATTTTGTTCATCAAAGACAAGGGTTGAGCAAGAGTATTTCAGGAAAAGACTTGGAATAGATGATCCATTTATAGTTGAGAATGGGGCAGCGATCTATATACCTAGAGGCTACTTTGGTATAAGTGTATCTGAAGCAAGAGATCTTGGTGAATACCTTGTTATAGAACTAGGAATACCTATTGAGAAGCTACTAGATACATCTAGGGACCTGATCAGGAAGTATGAGGGAAGAGTAAAGTGGATTCATGAAATGAGTGTAGAGGAGGTTATGGAGATCACTGGATTACCACGTGATCAGGCTATACTGGCTAAACAAAGGGAGTATAGTCTAGTGTTCTATCCTCTGGATAAGAGCGTTATAGAACCCCTTTCAAAAGATCTTGTGAAGAAGGGTTTAATAGCTAGTACCGGAGGAGGCAAGCTCTACCTTGTAACAGGTAGACATGATAAAGGCGTGGCTGTATCTAAACTAGTTGACCTATATAAGAGGCTGCATCCCCAGGTTTATACAATTGGTATAGGAGACAATCTTAACGATATCCCTATGTTGAAGAATGTTGATCAACCTGTAGTGCTTGGCAATAAAATAGATCCTCTGGAACACGGTTTACCATCAAATACCATTGTTATAGATATAGATGGTTCAAGAGGGTGGAGAAAAGCCATTGGTAAGATATTTCGTATATAGTTTTAATTTAATAAATTTAATTTAATAAACTAGATTATTTCCTACTGTATAACCAGCATACAGTATAATGCTTTTTCTCTACTTCTACAAGCTCCGGCTCTTCTTTGTTACACTTGTCAATTCTATAAATACATCTTGGGTGGAAGCGGCATCCTGGAGGAGGGTTTATAGGGCTTGGAGGTTCTCCTATAGGCTTCTCCTTCTTACGTTGTCTAGCTTGCTTTGGATCAGGTACTGGTATTGCTGATAAAAGCATTTTTGTATATGGGTGTAGTGGATTATTAAAGATCTCTTCTGTGGGTCCATATTCAACTATTTTCCCTAGATACATTACTGCTATGTAGTGGCTAACATACCTTACAACACCAAGGTCATGGGTTATAAATAAGTATGTAAGTTTGTCCTCTTTCTGGAACCTCTTAAGCATGTTAAGTATCTGGGCCTGTACAGATACGTCAAGTGCTGACGTAGGCTCATCTAGTATAAGCATTTCAGGTTTAAGAGCTAGTGCTCGGGCTATTGCAATCCGCTGCCTCTGTCCACCACTGAATTCATGGGGGTACCTGTATAGGTGTTCCTTCCTCAACCCAACTCTCTCAAGCAGAGATACAATATAGTCTTCTACATCCATTCCAATATCGATCCTATGGGTTTCTATAGGCTCCTTTAATATATCGTATATTGTCATCCTAGGGTTTAAGCTACCATAGGGGTCCTGGAATACTATCTGTACCCTCCTCCTAAAACCAAGTAGCTCCTTACCCTTAAGTTTCAATACATTTTTTCCATCAAAGAATATCTTTCCCTCATCAGGCTCTATAAGCCTAATAATAGCTCTTGCGAGAGTTGATTTACCGCAGCCAGACTCCCCTACAACACCTAGTGTATATCCTTTCCTAATACTAAACGATACACCATCAACAGCTTTAACATAGCCTATTGTAAACAAGAGCTTCTTTACAGGAAACCACTTCCTTAAACCTTCAACCCTAAGCAATGCATTATCTTCTATAATCACTCATCACCCCCTGTATACATCCAGCATGAAACAAGATGACCAGGTTCAACCTCTATTAGAGGAGGTTCTCTTAGACATCTTTGTGTTGCATAACTACATCTCGGCCTAAACCTGCATCCCCTAGGAATATTGATCATGTCTGGGACAAAACCTGGTATGGGCTTTATTTCATCAATTTTCTCTAATGGGTTAGGTACAGCTGATAATAGTCCTCTGGTATAGGGGTGTAGGGGGTTGGTGAACAAGGTATATACATCAGCTATCTCAACTACCTTGCCAGCATACATAACCATAACACGATCACTTACCTCAGCCACTACTCCAAGATTGTGGGTTATTAGCATTATTGTTGTACCATACTTCTTTCTAAGCTCCTGAAGCAGATCAAGAACTTGGGCTTGTACAGTTACATCAAGTGATGTGGTTGGTTCATCAGCTATTATTAGCTTTGGCTTATTGGATACAGATATACCTATTACAACTCTTTGCTTCATACCACCACTTAGCTCATGGGGGTAGTTGCGAGCTCTCTTCACTGGATCGGGTATGGCTACATCCCTAAGGATCTCTATAGCCTTCTTTAAAGCATTCTTTAGCTTAGTACCAGGGTTATGGACTGTTATAGTTTCAGCTATCTGGTATCCAGAGGTATATAGTGGGTCTAGAGAACTAGATGGATCCTGGTATATATAGGCTATATCCTTGCCCCTGATCCTTCTAATTTCCTTCTCAGACAACTTAAGGAGATCCCTTCCCTCAAATAATACTCTACCACCAACGATCCTTCCCGGGGGCTTGATTAGTTTCGTGATAGCTCTTGCAGTAACTGATTTACCACATCCAGTCTCACCTACAATGCTGAATACCTCCCCCTTCCTAACGGTAAAGCTTACTCCATCAACAGCTTTTACTACTCCAGCATAGGTGTAGAAGTATACCCTTAGATCCTCTACTCTTAGTAGCTCGCTCATTTACCTCCCTCCTTAAACTCTATTTTCCTCCTAAACCTTGGATCAAGTATATCACGTAATCCATCGCCAAGGAGGTTCCACCCTAATACAGTAAAGAATATTGCTAGGCCTGGGAAGAAGGTATACCACCATTTCTCAGGAAACCATCTCCTACCATCAGCTATTAGTCTACCCCACTCGGGGGTAGGAGGCTGAGCTCCAAGCCCTATAAATGATAGTGCTGCACTAACAAGTATGACTGACCCAAAGTCTAGAGTTGCAAGAACAATGAGAGGGGTGATCACGTTGGGCAGTATATGCCTCCTTATAATCTTTGATGTACTTACACCTATTGCACGGGCTGCCTCAACATATAGACTTTGCTTGATAGATAGTGTTTGTCCTCTTACAACTCTTACATAGCCTGGCCACCATACTAGAGAGATAGCAATCATTGCAGACCATATGCTTGCCCCTAGGGTTGCACTAAAAGCTATAGCTAGCACTAGTCCTGGGAATGAGAGGAATACATCAGTTATCCTCATAATTATCTCGTCAACTACTCCACCATAGTAGCCAGCTATAAGGCCTAGTACTAGGCCTACAGGAATAGCTATAGCCATTACGGCCAATGAGATCATTAGTGATACACGTGCACCAGCCAATACCCTACTAAACAGGTCCCTACCATATTCGTCTGTTCCAAAGAAGTGTTTTAGACTAGGTGGTTGTAGTCTCTCCTCAAGCATTGTACTAAATTCTATCTTTATTGGATCATAGGGTGTTATATAGGGGCCTATGATCCCTAGAATTATGAAGATTGTTACAAATATGAGTCCTGTTAGGGCTAACGGGCTTCTCTTAAATACTTCAAGCATTAGCCTCCATTCCTTTATCTTAGCCTCATTTCTTTGTTTCCACGTCTTTATATAAGATTTAACATTGTTTATCACGAGGCTCCCCCTAGAACCTTATCCTTGGATCAACTATTGCATAGAATATGTCTACAAGGAGGTTTACAGTTATGAATACAAGGCCTATTAGTAGGGTGGAGCCCATTATAGCCGGATAGTCTAGACTGCTGATCGCGTTGACTGTGTAGGAGCCTATTCCTGGCCATGCAAATATTGTCTCGGTAATAACTGCTCCAGCCATTAGCATACCAAACTGTAGGCCAAGAACTGTTATTACTGGTATAGAGGCATTCTTGACTACATGTCTGTAAAACTGCAGACCCACTAAGCCCTTTGCTTCAGCAAAATCTATGTAATCCGAGGATAGTACTTCTAGGACAGAGTTTCTTGTAATCCTAGCTATAACGCCTATACCTGCAAAAGCTAGTGTTAGTGCTGGAAGTATTATGTGTTGCAGATTTACTATAAATGCTTTCCAGTCTAATGAGAGAATACTGTCTAGGAGATAGAGCCCCGTATATACATGGGAGGGGGATATTCCTCTCCCTGTGGCTGGGAATACATCTAGTTCATAATAGAATATCCACTGGAGTATAATTGCTAGCCAGAAAACAGGCATGGAAACACCTACGAGTGCTAGTATTCTGACAACATGATCTATCCAAGTATTTCTCTTAAATGCAGAGACTAGGCCGAGAGGTATACCTATCAACATAATGAGTATACCTGATACTAGTGCAAGCTCAAATGTAGCAGGGAAATAGTCAGCTAGATCCTCTAGAACAGGTCTCTTAGTCATAGGTGATTGACCCCAATCACCGTGTATTAGATCATTTAGGTAGAGCATAAACTGGATATGATAGGGTTTATCTAGATGATACTTCTTCTTAATAGCCTCTACTACCTCAGGCTTAGCTTTCTCACCACCAGCCCATAGACGAGCCGGGTTAGCTGGTATTGCATGGCTTATGATAAACACTAGAAGGAGTATTCCAAGTATAGTTGGTATGAACGTAGCTAGCCTCCGAATGATATAGTATTTTAGCTCTGCCATCTCAGAGGCCTCCTATCTTATTCCATAGTCTATGTAAGCATGATCCAAGGATGATTAAAAAGAATATAGTATTCTAAATACATGGATAGCTTAGCCTTTTGCTTCGCCTACAAGTATTGTCCAGTCCTTATAGGTTACAGTAACAGCATTGTCTACATCAATATACTTTGATGCTTCATCAAGAGAGTCTACTAGATAAGCCTTTACACTATCATATTCGTATCCACTGCTCTGTAGTGGGCCTGTGTAGTCGTCTGGGTCGATATAGTCTGGCCCCCATCCAAGGATGTATACGTCAAAATCTCCACTCATCATTTTCTCGTTGAACACTGGTCTTGACAGTATCTGTATATCAACTTTTACTCCAAGGATCTGGCTCCATGAGGCTTGTAGCAGGGTTGCTGTTTGTTCTAAAGCACTGTATCCCTGAGGTATCAATATAGTTATACTTACCTTACTAGGGTCTACGCCAGACCTCTGTAGAGCTGCCTGAGCCTTCCCTTGATCTAGTGTATACTTTACTAGGTCATCGTCTTGGAAGCCAAACATCCCCCTAGGTATTACACCATATGCTTGTGAAGCTAGGTTATTGTATACACTAGCTATAATCTCGTTATAGGGTATAGCCCATGCCAGTGCTTCTCTAAAGTCTGGGTTGCTAAAAGGTTCTTTCTTACAATTAACTACTACAAACCATATTACAAAGGAATCGGGGGTCTTTACGATTAAGTTCCAGTTATCTTTTGATACACCCTGCACCTTATCAATAAGTGCAGAGGGTACTACAGCATAGTCAAGATCGCCTTTCTTAAGCTGTAGAATCCTTGTTTCATCCTCAGGTATTAGCTTGATAAATACCTCCTTGATAGACGGCTTCCCTCCCCAGTAGTATGGGTTTACTCTTAGCTGATAGTATTGCTTATGCTCCCACTTTACTAGATAATAAGGCCCTGTTCCAACCGGGTGCTCGTATAGGAACTCGTTCTCCTCACCAGGCTTTATCCCCCCATGTGCCTCTACAACCTCCTTACACACAATACTAGCAGTCTTGGTTGCCAATACAGGTAGTATACCAGCATATGGGAACTTTAGTTTAAGCTTTACAACACCAGCTATTTCTCCGCTGTAGTTGAAGAAGTTGAGTAGCTCGTCGAGTGATTTAACGGTCTTGCTTTCCCCCTTAAACTCTGTTACTAGTCCATTGCTTAGTAAGTTATTGAATTCATCTAGGCTTACAACACTTGACTTGTTAACATCTAGGAATGTGTCTATAAGCCAGTATGGATCCTGGTGCATTAGTACTACTCTCTTAAACGAGTATACAACATCGTCTGGTGTTAATGGTATAGTCTTGTTTTCCCATGGATCATAGAATACTACTCCCCCTCTAATAACAAAGTACCATTCATCACCCTCCTCATTATGAGCCCATGCAACAGCTAACTGGGGGACAACATAGGATGTCTCATCTCTCTCATACGTTACTAGAGTCTCATAGATCTGGTGTATTATACGCCAATCAAAAGCCCAGTAAGATACAGCAGGATCTAGACTATGTCCTTCTTCAGTATCCCCTATGATAAGGGTTTCTGGATTAGATGCATTAGGATCCTTGCTTATATGATCTGCTCTAAAGAATAGAGTTGGATGGAAATATATGCTCTCAAGCCATCCCCAATATACTCTAACCTGTTTAGTCTGTACAAGCCATATAAGTGAGAGATCCTTGTTTGAAAGCTTCTGTATAGCATTATAGATTATTTCTCTAACGTCTGGATCAGTTGTATATCGTCCAGCCATAATTAGGGCATCTAGTATAGGATCTCTTAGGAATCCTGGGTTTATACTAGACCATGGAACAAGATCTTTATCGGCTATCTCCTTTCTACCCTTAAAAGCCACCACAATAATCTTCCCAGGAACAGGCTGAGTACTAGTAGTTGCAGTCATCGTTGGAGATGATGAGGTTGCGGGTGGCGAAGTAGTTGATATAGAGGTAGTAGGTGCAGAAGTGGTAGGAGTAGTAGTTTCCCCTCCCTTAGGAGCCATAAATAATATATAGCCAGCTATAGCAGCAACTATTACAATAAGCACAATAACAAGTGCAGATGTCTTGACAGCTAAGGCTTTATACCTTCCCACCACTGTTCCACCTCTATATACCTCCAGTAAAACATACATATCTATTATATAAATTTTTCCCACTAAGGTGTAACAATCTATAAAACATATAATATTATAAATCTCTTAACATAGATCTATATACTGGGTACACGGTCTATGAATAAACATGTAAATCTTTGTATACCATATTTGAAAATACTAGTAGACACAAAAGTATATAAAGTTAACCTATACATTGATGCATATTTCTGGAATAAAGTTGAAGATGTATATAGAAATATCCTACTAACAAGAAAAGTTATGCACCAACAAATCTGTAAAGAGGATACACCGAGTCTAAAGCCAGAGATTGTAAACGGGAGTGATATAGTTCTTTTATTAAGGAAACTGTATAAGAGACTCTATGATAAAGTTAGGGAATACAGTATAGAACATGCCTATAGAGTTGGCAGACACAGGTTTAAGAATATCCTATTCATACCTTCTCCTTTAAAAAATATAGAGAATATAGAGAAAAACCTTAGTGAGAAATACATGTATTTATTCCTGCTTGATGATTTATTCGGATATAAGGGATTACTTAATGAGGTAAATGTGTTGAACCAGGAAATTACATACTATACATTTAAACTTGTTGAAAAGCCTCCGTACATATATATAGATACAAAACCTGATCCCCTCTATAGTATTCTTTATAAGATAGATGAACTATTTAGGAAAACAGTAATACGTATATACACAATGGTATCCAGTATTTCGTAACCAATAGTTTTAGGTAAGGCTATATTATAATAATTTCCTAGTATGTATATAATTGTTGAGAATAATTTATTCTTCTAACTACCTAGGAATGGGTGGTAGGTTATGAGGATCGAGATGCCCAAGTATATGGAGAGAGTAGGCGGTTTAAGGATCTTTGGTGTTCAGAAAGTTCTCGAGCTTACTGGCGGGAAGTCTGAGGGACCTAACATTGGTTTACCCGGTATTGTAAATGTTAGTAGAGGGGATCTTGAAGATCTTGAGTCTAAGATGACAATTATTGTTCCTGTTAAGAATGAGAACCCGAAGGTACTAGAAGGTGTTTTAAGCGGTATACCCCATGAATCATTTGTTATAATAGTCTCTAATAGTACTAGAAACACTATAGACCATTATAGAGTTGAAATGGATACAGTTTTCCACTACTACCGTCTAACTAGAAGACCGTTCATAATGGTTCATCAGAGGGACCCTGTTTTAAGTGATGCATTACCTGAGGCAGGCTACCCCTACCTTATTGGTAATGATGGCCTTGTAAGAAATGGTAAGGGAGAGGGAATGGTTCTTGGATTACTCCTTGCAAAAGCTATTGGTAGAGAATATGTAGGGTTTATTGATAGCGATAACTATATACCAGGAGCTGTAAACGAGTATGTTGACATATATGCTGCAGCATTCTCAATGGCTAACTCCCCCTATATAATGGTTAGGATCTGCTGGCCATATAAGACAAAGTTTGTTGGTAAAAGATTCTATTTCAGGAGAAGGGGGAGGGTTTCAGAGATCACTAACAAGTATATGAACCTACTCCTAGCAAGGGTTACAAGGTTTGAATCAGGAGTCATCAAGACAAGTAACGCAGGCGAACATGCCATGACATTAAAGCTTGCAGAAAGAATAGGTTATGCAGGAGGCTTCAGTATTGAACCATATGAGCTAGTATATATGCTTGAAGAATATAGTGGAGTGAAGAAGCCTAGGTTTACAGATGTTGTTAAGAAAACCTTAGAGATCTACCAGGTAGAACCTCGGAACCCCCATATACATGAAGAGAGAAGTGAGGAACATATACCAAACATGCTTAAATCAAGTCTTTCAACCATATACCATAGCATGCTAGCTGATGACGAGCTTAGAAAGAGGATAGAGAACGAGCTAATAATTAGAGGAGCATTAAAGCCTGGTGAATCAATACCAGAGCCGAGAAGGCTCCCCATAATAAAGAATGTTGATGCAGTGAAAATACTTAAACTACTAGAGTCTTCATCAGAATCATTTATCTATGCAGAATAACACCAGAGCTGTCCAAGTAATTAGGGATAAATCTTCCTCCCAAAACCATCTCTTGATGCAGAATTATTATAGATCTCTTCAATATAGAATAGATATGCTGGGTAATTACTCCTCCTTCCGCTCTAGTGGAATAGATCGTGGATGCTATTAAGATATCTCTTATAATCATTATCTTCATCAGCTACCTCTACACTACACCTTACTTCAAAACTTGTTGTTGGAGGTGTATAAAATACAAGAGCTGCTTTATGGGTAGCCCTTATGTTCTCCCAGCTATGTCTAAAACCCATTTCAAGCCCTCCAATAACCCTCTCCTCTACCAGATCCATTCTATAAAACTCTCGTAGTAGAATACAGGCTATCTCTCTCATACCCTTTGGCCTATCAACATATGCATATCTATAGGCTTTCTCTGCAAGCCCTCCAATATACTCCCTCCTCGGCACAAAACCAACCATCTTAACACTACCACTAAGACCAGCAGGCCCATAGGTTACAACAACAGGTGTTGTCCTAGTAATATCAATCATAAACCTATCCCTACCTACTCCCTCACCTCTACAAAGCCCCTCAACAACCCTGATCCATGTAAGAAAAAGTATTCTAGAGGTCCGGCCCTTATGATGGGGCTTCATCCCTCATGTGTCCTCCTATCCCCGCTCTTTGGGAGCCTAGCTTCATTGCCTTAGACACCCGCATTGCTCTGCTAGGCTCCCTTGAGCGAAGATAGGAGGGTTTGGGGGGCTTCATCCTTATCTCCCAACTGGTCATCGCTCGTCCTCTCCCCACATCCCATTTACTTAGTTAGTTAGCAACACTTATAAGTTTTATTAGCAACAATATAATCTAGGGATGGTTATGGCTAGATTGCTCAGCTTTAGGGCCAGAATTTCAAGACATGGTTTTGTCAAGGGTAAGCCTAGGTATGCTGTTCTCATACCAATGGGGCTTAGCGAGAAGCTGGAGAAGGAGAAGTGGATTGGCAGAGAGGTTGAGGTGATAATTATTGAGTCAGATGCCTAGGTTAATAGCTGGCGAGGAAATAGTAAAGCAGTTCATGTACGTAACAATAAACGGAAGACTTATTCCCAGAAATGATGAAGACTATATGAAGCTCTGTCTACTTGCTTATCGTTTCAAGGCAGGCAGTCAGGCATGGAGTAGGCCTCGTACTAAAGAGGGTTCCACAGAAAGAGGCATATAAAGAACTAGCAAAAACACTACCAAGCAGCATCTATGGAGAGACAGCATACAAGTACGCCAAACTACTAGTAGAAGGCAGTAATGGAAAAAAGATAAAGATTAGAAAAATATGGGCAGCATCAAGAGGAGGTGTTACATGGAGAGGAAACCTAAACATAAGACTTGTCTCAAGGGACAAGGTGCTGATAAGATATTATAATGGTGAATGGCTAGAGTTCAATGTCAGATTTGGAAGAAGATATCTCCCCTTGATTAGTGAGCTAATAGAATTAGCAAAGCGTAAGAGAGTAAGTTATTGTGCCTCTATAAGCTTCAATAACGGTAAGCCGTACATTCATATGGAGATACCTCTCTGGCTCTACCTTAAACGCTTCTCGGAACCCAAGCAAGAAGGTTATGGGCTAGTAGCGGGCTTTGACCTCAATAGTGATAGACTTAACGTTGCTGTGATTAATGGTGAAGGAGATATTGTAGTACTAAAAACTTTTTGGTATAGTGATGTTGTTTCACATGGTTTTCTAAGGGAGAAAGCTAAATGGATAAGACTTAATACTCTAGCGGATACTCTTAGGTGGTGTAAAAGAATAGGAGTGGACTATATTATATTTGAAGACTTGACAAAGATAAAGACAAGGAGATTTACAAGTAATCCCTACGCTAACCGTAAGATAGCTAGGTTCCCTAAAAAGCAACTACTTAGGCACGGTATTATTAGGGCTTTGAAGCTAGGATTTACGGTTATACTAGTTAACCCAAGGGGCACAAGCAACAGTATAACCCATAGACAGATAATGAGGAAGAAAGGACTAGATAAACACATGGCAAGTGCATACATAATAGCATATAGAGGATTAAGGAAACACAAAGAACAAGAATCCTCAATGATCCCTGCAAAATAAAAGCTATGATATCAAACATAAAATTCAGACCTCTAGAAACTCTCTAGGAAGCATGGATGCCGTCCTCCAGGGAAGGCTAGGAAAAATTCCAGGGTATTTAAGTATTTTTATTATCTATGATAAAAATAATGATAATACCTACTAGAGTATGTTGTCTCCTATATATTGTGTAGAAATTCTCCCTTTCTTTTTAGATAAATACATTAGACACATCTTCTTATAGAGCTTTGGCATTACCAGTACTGTGATAATAGTGGCTATAATTAGTAAAATTGTTGCCTTAAATAAAGTATCTATGTATTCTGTTAGACCAACAATATATATACAAAGCATTGACATAGCCCTATCAGCTAGTCTTATAAGTCCTATGTAGTATATGTCCCATATAATGCTAAGTAGAAACAAGTTATTTAATACAATAAATGATCCTGGGTCAACACAGGAGATGCACCTAAAAATACCTGTAATACTTGCTCCATCTAATGCTTTCTCTGAGCATTTCCTACCCCAGAATATTGTGAAGAAAGCTAGTGTCAATGCAATAGATATTATAAAACCCACATAGTACCATTCAAGAGCCCTACTGGATCCTATAAACCATGTCCTCCCCTGCTTACTAACCCATTGAAGCGTATCAAGGTAAAAGCATACTATTAGCAAATAAGGAGCTACAATATACTTAATAGTAATTCTATTTCTTAGCCACACCCATATGACTCCAATAAAGAATGCTAGGTTAATACCCAAGATATATGGGAATCCAAGAAATAACAAGACATTACTTCCCCTAAACAGTTTTAGTATAATTATTATATAAAAACATAGTCATTAGCATTCTTTGTCAAAGTGATTAAGACAAACCAGGAAACATACAATACTTTGTATACTTCTAAGTTTTTTCCTAAGTATGTATGGTGATTCTAGTTGTTTAAATTACCTACAAGAATAAGGGTATTCATTACTGCTTGGAAGCTTAAACACATTGTATGGGATCTTGAGAGAAAGGGTTTATATAAGGAAGCCGAGGAGGAACTAATTAAGCTTTCTAAAAAAGTTGAGAAGTGGCAGGATTCTCCTGAAAAACACGAGGTTATGGCTTTTATTAAGACAAGACTCGCTAATATTAAGAGCTTAGAGAAGTATTTCAATAAAGCATTTATTAGCAATTGAAGCGCTTGACCACGCAAGGAGATCTGGAAGCATGGTCGAGATTGGGAGAGCGTATCTTATGATAGCATCTATCTACAACAATATTAGGGAACTAGATAGGGCCTTCAAGTATTTAATGAAGGTACAGGAGATCCTAGGTAAGGAGGATAGTGAGCCATACCTAGTAGCCTATGCATGGAGCAAATTATTGGAAGCAAATATATACATGCTTCAGGGAGATAAGGATAAGGCATTCAAAGCAGTTAATGAAGCTAGAGAGCTTGGTACAAGGATTAAACACGGAGATCTAATTATTGAAAAAGCAGAAGAATTGACAAGGGAGAGCTGACATGGAGTATTATATCAATTATCGCGATCTATGAATAATTGTAACCAGTTTTATAGATAGTCTAACCAATATATTCTTGGTGTAGAACCTCTTGGCTGAGGTGTTCATTGGTACTTCTGGATGGATTTATGATTGGAATGAATGGGGTAATTTAGACTGGTATATTAGATTCTCTGGATTAAATGCTGTTGAACTTAATGCATCCTTCTATAGATTTCCCTTCCGAAACCAAGTTATTGGATGGAGTAGGAAAGGGAAGAAGCTTAGATGGGCTATAAAAGTTCACAGGAGCATTACACATTATCGTAGATTAAGTGAAAAAGCTTATGATATTTGGAAAAAGTTTGTGGATCTATTTAAGCCCTTAGATGATCTAATAGATTTTTACTTATTTCAAATGCCCCCATCATTTACTAAAACAAACCATAATATTGAAAAGATTAAACTATTTTATAGAAAGACGGGTCTAGGATCAAGGTTTGCCATAGAGTTTAGGCATAGTAGCTGGTTTAACGATGAAACCGTGGAATTGTTAAGGAAACTGGGTGCAACAATAGTATCAATAGACTCACCTATAGCTACATGGATAACTACAAGTAATAAGATAGTCTACCTAAGAATTCATGGTAGGGGGGTGTGGTATGCATATGATTATTCCTATGAAGAACTAAGAGAGCTAGCTATGAAGATTATAGAGTTTGATCCAGTCAAAATCTATGTATTCTTTAATAATGATCACTGGATGCTTGAAAACGCTACGGTTATGAAAAAGATTTTTGCCCAGATTCTAGGCTAGTTTAGTATAAGGTTTAACTTGTTTTCAAAAGAAATGATATAACATTATTATTTAATTAAGACTATTAAAAACATTCCTAGGATTAATTACTCTAGATCTTTATACAAGCTAGGGTTTTTCCTATATAACTCATTATTTGAGTAATAGAGTTTACTATAGC
>JAGGXK010000062.1 GCA_021163115.1 Desulfurococcales archaeon
AATTATTGGAACCGGACGAGAGAGTTATAAAGAAACAAAAAGGCGTAACAAGTGGCAGGGGCGCCTTTGGATCTGTAGGAACACTTTATCTTACTAACCAACGGGTAATTTTTCTTCCGAGCAAATTGATGACAGCCGCTTTTTCTGCAGACATTATTTCTACTATTAAAACTCTTACAAATAAAGGTCTCCAAGTGATCCCCTTAGATGAAATAGACGATGTTAAGTCGTCTTTTGGTGCAGTAGTTATAACTTCTGGTGGTAAAAAGTATACCTATACCGTTTCAGTATGGAAGACAAAAGGCTGGGTTAACGCTATCAATCAAGCGATTGCTGAGATGGACATGATACCTGAACCCGAAATAACCGTGAGCACCCCTAAGACGAGGACAAAAGCTAGAAAGCGTACCTCTAGGCGTAGCAGACGTAAGAAGTCGTCAACTACACAACGCGCTCAAGTTAGGAGTAGTACAAGGGAAATGCATTACTGTCCTAATTGCGGTGCTAAGATAGAACCATCATACAAGTTCTGTCCAAATTGTGGCTATCCGCTCAGGTGAACGTAATGTCCGCTTTACGCAAAAATTTTCTACCATCTCTAATACTGTTCCTATTTTTATTGCTAATAGCAACCTCTTTTGTTTCTATATCTAGAGCATCGGGCGGAGTAAGTATTAGTATCAAAGACATTAAAGTAATTGAGAAAGAGGACGTCTATGAAATTATAGTCACCTGCTATTTTTCGTGGTCTCTTCCATCGAAATACGAATGGGGCATACTAGAAGCGGATGTATATCCTGATTATAGAGGTTCGCTAGAAGACTTACCACCTTTCCTTATTCAGTACATTCGTCGTTTTCTTGTAGAAAAGCCCCTTGTTGTTGGCTCTCTCTGTAATATACCCGATGAACTTCCTCGATCTGGTGCTAGAACGAAAAGTGTAAAGCTTGAATTTCCCAAAGTCGAGGGCTTATCGCTGAATAAACTATATTTAGTGGCTCGTATATCCTTATTCTCAGGAATAGAGATACCTATACCTGGAGAATCTGATGTATCCAAGAAAGAAACCAGTAATAGTACCTTCTATGCGGAAGACTCATGTGAAGCACCAGTTGTTAGTAGGGGTTCTTCTAAAACTACAGCTATTGCAGTTGGAGCTGCACTCTTAACAGGCCTCATGATAGTTAAAGGTAAACTGCCTATAAAGATACCTAGAGGTAATCTAAGCGCTAAAACTCAAAAAGTTAGATATACCGCTAAGAGGGGACGATCGAAGGTAACTAAAGCGAAGAAACGCGTAAAAGTTAAGAAGAGCACTAAGACTGCTGAGATCGGAAAAACAGATATATTAAAGAAAGTGAACGAAGTCATTGAAAAATACTCCTTCTCTTACTCATTAGGAGAGAACATATACTCTGTCGTGTCTGATAGGCTGATAAAGAACTTAGACAAGAGTACTAAGTTGGTAGCAAATAAAGCAAAGTACTGGGTTAATAAATGGCAGGATGCCGTGAAAAATTATGATCTCGTTGCCCTTGAATATAAAAAGGAATTAGCTAATGTCAAGATAGTAGGCAATAATATAGTTAGGCTTAACCCTAAGAAGTACTTGAATGTAGTAAAGCGCTATCAGAAGGCGAAAAGGCTTGTAGATCAGGCTAGAGATAATGCAAGACATGCATGGAGTCAATTAGCTAAGGTAAAGAGGCGATCTAAAATAATGGGAACTGTAGGCGATATCTTATCGATACTTGATGTTGGCGTAGATACTATAAGGAACTTATGTGAAGGCGATAACCTAATACACGCCTATACCAAAAGTGCTGCCTCGAATTACATGTGTCTTAAGCTGACATCGAGACATCCCGAACTGACCACCTATGAGCTTGCGGCTCAGCTCTTATTAGGAGATAGTGAGGCTGGCGATATTGTTAGTGCCTCAAACTTCATTAAAGGTCCAATTCAGATGGCCTATGATGCCGCCTTTAAAGGATCCCAAGTAGTATATAAGCGGCTTCTACAGGGTAGATATGGCTTATGGTACAAGTATGTATACGAAGCCTATCTGGAAATGAAGGAATGGGCAAAGCTAGATGTCAACATACTTAAAGAGATACTAGATAACGAGGGATTAAGTGCAGGCCTTAAAGGGGAGATAGATAACTTAGGAGAGTTTGTGGATGGAGTCCATCAAAGGATAGATGAGGTCTTTAGAGTATCAAAAGATTCATTTAAAGTAACCAAGATAGCGGTAGGCGTTACTAAGAAATCTCTTCACGGTCTAGTAAATCTTGGAGAGGGCATCGTTAGGACTATTACATCAATAAAGAATGTTGCAAAGTCTGCGACAATGACTGTTAAAAGCTGGTTTGGATGGTGATATTACATGCCCGTTCACATATTAAGTGCTCAAGATCTATGGACATTAACAGTGCTTTCAGGCTTTGATGTGAGTGATGCTTCTCCATTAAGGGCTCTTGATGCTTGGATTGATGAATTCTCTAATGATAGGGCGTATTCTGCTAGCGTAAAGCGCCTTTACAAAGCCCATTACTTGTGGAAGAGAAAAGACGGTAAGTTAAGAGTAAACCTCTCGATATTACCAGCTTTGCTAGTGTTAATGCAACCCGAGGAAATAACTCTCTTCTTCTCGTTAAAATATATACAGTCCAGCGAGAACTACTTCTTGAAGAGAAGCAACACAATAGTTCACTATACTCCCTCTTTAGACTTTAAAATCCATAGCTTCTCTTACCCATGGAACTTAA
>JAGGXK010000099.1 GCA_021163115.1 Desulfurococcales archaeon
CAGTTATTCGCTCAGCACTAGAGGCTGCTTTCGGTGATCCAAGGTTTCCTCCCCTACAACTTAGTGAAATATCTAATGTAACTTTCGAAGTAGCTGTCCTATCTGTACCAACGAAATATAATGTTGACAATAGATGGGAACTACCCAGTAAAATAGTTATTGGAAAACATGGACTTGTTGCTAAGAAAGGGTTTTTCCAAGGAACACTATTGCCCCAAGTACCAGTAGAGTATTGTTGGGATGAAGAAACTTTTCTTGCAGAAACATGTATAAAAGCAGGACTTGAACCGAGTTGTTGGCTTGATGAGGCTACGGAGATAATGTATTATGAGGGAAGGGTATTTCGGGAGGTAAAGCCTTATGGTGATATTGAAGAACGTGATCTACATGCAGAATATATTAAGAAATGTAGGTAATAGCTAAGTTAGATCGCCGCAGATACAGAATGCTTCATGTATTAGATAGTATAGCTCCTCCATCCCTATACTCTTCTTTACTGATACGGTTACTGGCCTTAAGGCGTGCTTTGTGGTTGCCCGTGTTTTATATTTTGGAAATTATGAGTATTTTAGATACTTGTATGGGCTTCCCCTTCATCCCTTCTTGGGTCTGCATCTGGTTAGGGGCTTTCGGGGCTTCCACGAAACCACGGAGCCCCACATCTCGGGTTAAGGACTTAAGACCTCTAAGAGCTAGATTCCATGAAGCAACAATATCTCTAGTAACAACATGTCCGTTGGGCAGTTTAACCCATCTATAGTTGATGAATGCTAATTTACCACTAATAGGTGATGTCCTAGAGGTTTCTCTGGGATTAACGTAAACCACGTCTAGTCCTTCTATCAATGCTTTGTAGTATATGAACGACTGTATCCTACGGTAAGTCCATAGCGATAGCTTCTTATTGAATCTCTTTGAACCATTAGCCCTGCTCTTGAGCATGTTTAAGTTTTCTAAAACTATTACAGCATTGTATTTCCTTGCTATCTCCACTATTCTCCTAGAGATGTAATGACATGAGTCATTTAGGATGTTTCTTGCTCTTTCACCGTGCTTTCTAACGGCTCCCCTTATCCCTTTAACATACCTCCATTTCCTAGAGTATCTCCTCTGTATCTTTTCAGCAATTATTTTATGCGATAATGCTCTCTTCAAACCATTAAACGGTATAGTACCCATTGCTATGAGTTCACCACTCATATTTACTATTGTGAAGGTTATATTGGTAAAGTTTGTGTCTACTCCCATAATTGTTCTAGGTTGTTTAAGTACTACTTCTTTCTCGAAAGCGAAGTAAACCCATACTTCATTGTCTCTACAGCTTACTAGTATCTCTTTGAGCTTCCATGAGCTATTAAAATACTTGTCTAGGTAGCTGTACCATAGTAGGTTCAGCTTTACCCATTCTCCATTGAGTACTGCTATACTCAATACCCTGCTTTTTACATCTAGCTTATAGTCTTGGTAATCCAGTCTGGCTGTTAGCTTTCTGAGAACTGGTCTACTCCCATTATTTCCCTTAGTGGCTTTAACTACTTCCCTAGCCCTCCTCTCAATCTTATGGCAATGATGTGCCCTAAAGCCCTGTTCTCTCAGTAGTTTGTAGAATCTATGGTGTAGTTCCTTCAATGAAGGTATATGGTTTAGCTTCCATATTTCATTAACTACATACTGAGTCCAGTCTCGATATGCTCTGAGAAACTGAAGTAACTTACAAAGAGAGCTAGGGTCGGGGGTAACCGCTTTGACTTTAGCGGTTACTAAGACCCTCATCCCCTAGTCCTCAAAATAGTAGTATATGTGAGACATGCTTCTAAGTTTTAGTCTCAAATTAGTGTATTGGTGGGAGAATGAGCTATGTGTATTGTTTTGAAGCAAAGATTATGAAGTATGGTGGTGGAAGATACATTATATACCCACCTAAAGAATATCAAGAAAAACTCAAGCAATTTCATGGGAGAAGAGTAAAAGTCATAGTAATAATAGAGCCGAACAAAGTTTCCAAAATACCATAAAGTAACCATAATAACTGAAATAACCATAATACCATTAACAATTAAATGGTCTTTATTGCTAAAGCTGCAAGCTCGGGAGCTATATCACTTATAATACCTTCTATGCTTTGCTTTTTAATGATCTCTAAAGCTTCTTCAGGGTTCTCTATAATAGTCTTAGCATATAAAAGGTTCCTTGCATGATCGATCTTATTTATAACTGGTATAGTTGTTATGTTAAGCTTGACTTGGGTTAAAATGCTTAGAAACCATAGCACTAAAGCATCTACATAGTTATTAATAGCTGATGCATCTATGACAAAGACTCCGATAACATTGCCATACTTTGATAGCCTTTCAAAAAATTGATTACTGCTGGGTCTTAGGATAAACGCCTCCATCTGTCCTGGTGTATCAACCAGGATCATGTCCCATTCAAAGACGTTTCTAAATGGTTCATGCTTCATGATCTCATCGAGTTTTTCAACTATTAACTCGCCAGCTTTAATAAAGGCGCCATTAGGTCCAAGCCCATATGTTTTCATCACATCTTGCAATGTATAAATTGTCCTAATATCAAATACTGGAGTATATGGTAAAACACTTACTCCCGGGTCAAGGTTTACTCTTGCAATCCTTAGATACAGATTCTCTTCAATCCAGTCACCATATGCTTTGACTAAACTGGTTTTACCAGAACCTGCAGGACCTATAAATACTACAAACATAGTCATGTCTAGATACCTGTCTCAAAATCATATTATAATCATAACTCTTAGGCTGGCCATTAGTATAAAGTTTATTTGTTTATGATTCTTTATGGAGATGAGATCTTTTTTAATTGTTTATTATACATTTCAACAAGCTCATGGCTTGTTGTGGCATCTTCAGGGTTTTTATCGGGTCTCCACCGTATAAATCTTGGAAACCTAATTGATATACCTACACCAGGTCTTATTTTATCCATGGCACATGTATGTATTGGTGAAAGGGTAAGTTCAGCCCCTATAATCTCTGCTACAAGTGCAGGTGTAACCCATGTATCTGGAACCATTTTTGCAACAACCCTAGGATGTTTATGATCTATCATGTATGGCTTTAGCATGTCAGGAAGCTTACCTAGATCTTCATCTGTAAACCCGCTTCCCACTTTACATACGGTTTCAAATACATCTTTCTCGGGATTATAGGCTGCCATGAGCAGTGCCCCATAGGTTCCAGCCCTCCTTCCTCTGCCATGAAATGCCCCCACAACTACTAGGTCAACAGTATCAATCATTTCACTCTTATAGTCACGCTTATACTTAATCCATAGCCATCCCCTGGCTCCTGCCTGGTATATAGCTTGGCCATGCATAGCCTTAACCATAACACCCTCGGCTCCCTCCTCTATTGCTTTAAGGAAGAACTTTTCAACCTCATCCGGATCATCTGTTATAATGTATTCGGCTATCTTGAATACATCTGATTGACTAATTATCTCCTCAAGCTTCTTCCTCCTATCTATAATTGGCTTATTTGTATAGTCTTCCTCATCAGCATATAGTAAGTCGAAGAGAAATACCTTTACAGGATACTCCTTCATGGCTATATGGATATCATGTTTCCTCTTCCTATGCATTAGCTCCTGGAAGGGCCTTAGCTCACCTGTCTCTGGATCATAGGTTACTATTTCCCCTTCAACAATGGCTTCCTCTGATTTAATGTGTTTTAATGCATAATCTACTACATCAGGGTACTGTCTAGTAATATTTTCAAGTCTTCTTGAGTATATCAGTACCTGGTTCTTCTTTTTATGGATCTGTGCCCTTTCTCCATCATATTTATACTCAACAATAGCCTTTCCCCCAACTTTCTTAAGTATCTCAATAGGGCTACTGAGTCTTTCTGCAAGCATTGGTCTAACGGGTATACCTACTTCAGGCTTGATATTCTTTATAGCGTTTATTCCCTGGGTAGCTATTATTTTAGCTATATTCCCTAGATCAGCTCTAAGGTTGTAAGCTCTCTCAATAACTGGTCTTGCATGAGCTCCGCCTCCATAGACTATGGCAAGGGCTTCAAGTATGGTTGCGTCGCCTATGCCTAGTCTAAGTCTTCCTTCAATAAATCTAACAATGTATTTTGCCTCCTTAGGAGATGCATCAGTTATGATCCCGGCAAGGAGTTTAAGCTTTATATCTCTACTACCCTCACCAGTTACAAGAGCTACTCTTGCTAATGTATTATAGACTTTTAGTACAGTAAGTTTTGTAGCAGACTTCTGGGGTATGAAGGCTAGTAATCCTGTTGTGGCTGTTTCTTTCTTCTTCTTAAGATATTCTGCTGCCTTACCGAGATCTCCTAGTTTCTTATAAAGCATCTCAACTTCTGATTCTCTAGTATTTGTTGCAAGAGCTATTGCTTTTATCAGCATCTTCTCTCCGATGCCAAGTTCAGGCATGCCCATCCAGTCAGGCCATAGCTTGCCCTGTATAATATATACAACCTTGTCAATGATCTCTGACGGGGTCTTCTTTATTAAATCAACAAGATACAGAGTCATCTGAGTCCTAGAAGTAATTGCCTCGATCTTCTCAAATGCATCAGCTATAATACTGAAATCCATATCTTTTTGGGGAGATTGTGAGGGAGGAGTCAACTACTATATCACCTATGAAAATATGTTCTCCACCTAGATAATCTGTTTAAAGAGCTATTTAAGGGAGTATACGAAAATATAAAATGCCCGATGAATGCTACCCGGCAAGTAGGAACCCGTTAAGGGGATGTCTTCTCAGTGTTACTCTGAGGGTTACTTGTTTAACATAATAGTTCTTAGTAATGACTTAACCTCTACAATTAATCTATCATTAATATCACCCTTTACAATAACGCCCTTTATTTTACCACCCGGCTCCTTTAATATGGTATAGTTTTCTCCAGCAATTTCTTCAAGTCTTCTTATAAGATATTCAACTATGATTGGAGAAGGTTTTACTGGTTTTCTATAAATAATGTGTACTCCATCAACTTGATAGCTTACAACAATATTGTTCCCTGGATAATTACTCTCAGTTTCGCTATGAGACTCTAATAGGTTAATTAAGTATTCTATTATCTCAAGTTCTTTCCGAAGTTTCTCCTGTCTAGCCTTAAGCCATTGTACAACATCTTCTCTATAAACCAAGGTAGCGTACACCATATTGTTAAAGTTTAAACATATAGTTCTTATACAGTAAATTTAGTAGGTAAACTATAAAACCATTGACTAGGGCGAAGAAGTAATGGCTAACTTATCAAAACATATAAGGATTATAAGCTCTGCTATACTAGTCCTTCTAGTTATATCTCTTAACACAAGCTATACTGTAGAAAATGTTCCATATAGATCAGTCACTCTCGGTACACTAGCTGTTTCAGATAATAGTGGAGAAGTAATTAAAGTAGTGATCTCTGTATCACCTGGGTATGGAAAAGTATTTGTACGTGGCAACAATTCTGGTGTAGGAAACGATACAGTGTCATCTATAGTATATGCTACATGGCTTGCATCGAGATTTGCAGGCGTAGATCATGACTCCTTTAACTATTATGTCGAGTTTCCCAAGGATATTAAAGTTGCTGGACTAAGTGCTACCCTATTATTTACACTTGGCTTTATGGTTCTTCTAAGGGGCGATCCTTGGGATGAAAATGCTACCGCGACAGGGTTATTAGCTCCAAATGGTGTTATAGGAAATATATCAGGTTTTCCATTAAAGTATAAAGCAGCTATAGAGGAAGGTTATAGAAGAGTTTTAGCTCCTTTTCACCCAGGTTTTAAGGAGAAATATTATCCTGTTGAAACAATTGTTGAAGCATACGACTATTTTGTTGAAAAACCTTTTATGCCTACATATACTAGGGAGATCGAGGATGTGATAACAAATAGATCTACTATTCTCTCTAAAGAGTTCTTTTCATCAGCATGGCGCGAACTCTATGACAAGGCTTTGCGAATTAATGCTAGCATAGCCAAGAGACTCTCTTCAATAAACTATGAAATAAAAACTGTAGCTTCTAAGTATGCTAGTATAGGAGATAAAAGCATTAGGGAGTCAGCAAAATATATTTCAGAAGAAAAATATTACACTGCAGCTAGCCGTGCATTTTATGGGTACTGGAACTTACTATCTGCAGGTATAATGATTGATTTTATGAGTAAAGGAGTGGAGAAAACTCTTGAAGATATAAGTAACCAGTATCTAAGTAATAGATCCAGCATACTTAAGATCTTTAATTCTTATATGGATGATAGAACCAACTATACTTTATACGAGCTTGATTGTATAGTTAATGCCTATGAGCGGTTATTTGAATCTGAAGAATTATACAACAACACCATAGAATATATGAGAAACGTTGTTAATCCCTCTATTCAAGACATTATTAATGCATCACAAAATCTAGCTATAGCCATAGCTAGACTAGATAGCTCCATTCACTGGTTTAACCTAACAAAACATAAGCAGTACTCACCATATCTTATTACTAAAGACGATATTATAGAGGTTCTTAAACAAGAGATAGGCATATCTCATTCCTTAGCAAGCTATCTTCAATACTATGGGTTTAGAGACATTAAGGAGTATATGGAGAAGAGACTTGATAAAGTAAAAGTAATGCTTACAAGAAACCCTATAGCTACATTAGCTGAAGTGCTTAGGATAGAAAGGGATCTCAGTGTAACTCTGTTATCAATACCAGTGTTTACAAGCAATAGTCATACAGTATATAAAATGATCCGTGACGCGATCCTTAGAACAATGATATGGTGTTATATATACTTTGGGACAATAATGCCCTCAGGATCAACTGCTCTAGAGTTCTATGAAACCTCTGAAAATCTAAGCATTTCATCACTTGCCACGGCATTGCTGCATTTATTAATATATACAGAGTTTCAAGGACTAAGACAGTATTTCCAAAGCAAAGGCAATGTCCCCGCATCCGTAATATTTAGAGAGGATATGGAATGGAAAATAGTAGCTGCTGTTACATTAATGGTTGTATCTGCAGCACTATTAGGCTATATCTTTGGCGAATCAGTTGGCGAATCAAAATCTATTATGAAAAAGATAAGTATAACGGCCAAGAAACATGAGGAGGAGTAATGGAATCATTATTTAGAAAAATAGTCTAGCAAAGTTCTCTGTTCACCTTTAAAACCTGCTGTCTTTCTTATCTTTGATATAAGGTTCCTTATTTGCTCATTAAAGTCTTTCTCAAGTATATTCTTTAGTTTAGGATAATATAGAGCGGCTGCTGGATGATATGTTGCTAACAACTTTACTTTAACACCATTAATTTCTGCATCAAAAACCCTCCCATGGAGCGCCTTCATGTTCCTCCATTTTAGTCCTGCTAGAGAAAACAACGTTCTAGCAGCATGTCTCCCGAGAGCAACAATGATCTTTGGCCTAACAAGATCTATTTCACGCAGAAGATAAGGAATACATGTCTCGATTTCATCCTCTGTGGGATCCCTATTACCTGGTGGACGGCATTTCACAATATTAGTTATATATACATCCTCTCTTCTATACCCTATTGATTCAATAAGTTGTGTTAAGAGCTTCCCAGCAGGTCCTACAAAAGGCCTTCCTTGCTCATCTTCTTTAGCTCCGGGGGCTTCTCCTACAAACATAATATCTGAGTCTCTTGATCCCTCTCCTGGTACTGCTTGTTTTCTAGAAGCGTATAAACCACATTTTCTACAATTCTTTATCTCCTCTATGAGCCTACTCCATTCACCCACTATTATCCCCTAGTATAATGCATCTATTAGTATTCTGTACAGTATATACTTTAAATACTAAGTAGAGATAAGACTATGTAGGTTCATGTTAAAATACTATAGTAAAAGCGTTATTCTTTAATACCCAGAACTCTTTATAAACTATTCTTTGTTTGCTGTTATAATAGTAGACTTTACTGCGGTAGTAGAATCGGGGTTAAGTAATAATATTGAGTTGATTCCCTAATGAATATGGAGTATTTCGACGTCGTAGTTGTTGATACGGGTTATGTAGATATCATAGATTCTGTCGAAAGTTTCACTATAATAAATAATATAGATGATCTTTATGGGGCCATTGAGTTTTCTGAAAAGGAATATGTTATCATAGTGCCTGATACTGGTTTATGTCTACTCGATAATATATTGTCTATGGTTTCTAAGGAAGAAAATTTTGATGCATTATTTGTTGTTCTAGAACCTAGAGGTATTTTATCTAAAATTATCTCATTCCCTACAATACCAGTCGTTACGGAAGTTGCAGGTTTAGAAAATGTTTTTTCTATAGTTTCTAGGAGAGAATTTATGAAGGAGCTTGTGTCCCATAATAAGCTTAGTTCTTTATATAGTAAAGGATATGTTATAGTTAAACACTATAAGCCACCGTTATCATATTATCTATTACTATTAAGCCTGAGGCTACCTAGGCCCATCGCTATTGCTTTAAGGGAGCCTGAAAGAGTTTTAAAGTTCGGCCTTGTAGGGCTTACAGGTAGTATAGTTAATATCCTAGTTGTAACATTCTCCGCAGAAATACTTGGTGTCTTGGAAAAGAACCCATTACTGCTGGCTATTCCCGGGTTTCTCGGTTTCGAGACAAGCCTCACATGGAATTTTATACTCCATGAAATATGGACTTTTAGGGATATGAGGCTTCCAAGGGATATATTGAATAGACTTAAAAGATACTTGAAATACCATGTAGCTAGTGCTGCAAGCCTAGTGACACAGGTGACAACAATAACGTTGCTGTCTGGGTTCTTTAAAATATATCTGCCATTATCCACAGCAATCGGCATAGTACTAGGGTTTGCGGCAAACTATATGATTGGTAGACTATATACTTGGAGCCCTACAGCTAGTATATAATTAGGTGTTGGTGTAGCCAACCTTGGTTTCGGCTTCAATAATCCTACCAACATATAATGAGAGGGAGAATATATCAGTACTCATACCACAGCTTTCCAAAATACTTAAAGACAACAATATTGAGTACGAGATAATTGTTGTGGATGACAACAGCCCTGACAGGACCTGGGCTAAAGCCCAGGAACTATCAAGGGATTACCCTGTTAGAGTGTTTGTGAGAAAAAAGGAGAGAGGTCTCTCTTCAGCAATAATATACGGTGCCAGGAGGGCTAGATATGAAAATATTGTAGTAATGGATGCTGATCTTCAGCATCCTCCAGTATACGTACCAGATATTATCCGTAGGCTGGAAAAGGAATGCGAACTTGTTGTTGCATCTAGATATATGGAGGGAGGAGGCGTTTCTGGCTGGAGTATGTTCAGGTTGTTTGAAAGCAAGGTAGCTCTATGGATAGGGAAGATCCTTTTACCTCCTTTAAGAAAAACAAGTGATCCCATGAGCGGCTTTTTTGGTGTAAAGAAAAAATATTTATTAAACCCAAGGATAAAGCCACGGGGTTTCAAGTTATTGGTAGAGGTTCTTGTTAAGAATCCTGGGATAAAGATATGTGATGTACCCTATGTTTTTAGGAGCAGATTAAAGGGCGAAAGCAAGCTTGGGATCAGAACCATACTAGACTATATCATACAGGTTATTGAAGGAGCTCTCTATTACATTAAGCAAAAGCTTAAGTAGTCATTAATAGTTGTTCAATACCCTTTATCTCCTCCCACGGAACCTTTATCTCCAGCTTTTTAGCAGCAATAACAAGTGATCCGAGGACGGGCTTATATTTAAGCCTATATACCTTCGCTTTAGGTAAGTTTCTAGCTATTTCTTGTTTAAAAGATTCTTCAAATAACCTTGACTTAAATACACCTCCTGTATAATATATCTTTGGACTATACATCCCCGTCTTGATAGATGCAGTAACCGTAGCCCACCCTATTTCACGCCCTGCCTCTATAATGATCTCTCTAGCTATTTCGTCACCTTTTTCTGCCTCTCTAGCTACATAGGGGGCTAATCCAGCAATCCATTCAACACTAAAGCCTTTGTTATAGATCTTAAATGATAGCTCCTCTTTATCACAGGCATTAAAGTACTTGAGAACAACTTTTTCCAAGCCTGTTGCTTCTCTTCTTCCATCAAGCATTTTTACTGCTTCTCTTACAGCATTGAATCCTATCCAGAAGCCGCTTCCCTGGTCGCCGAGAACCCACCCATGATCCCCTACTATAACGCGTTCTTTACCATTCCATGCATATGCAATACTACCTGTTCCTGCAATAACGGATACTCCAGGTTCACCTAGGCTTCCAGCCATTAATGCTTCATGGGCATCATGTTCTATAACTAAATACTTACTTATATTCAACCTCCCTATTTTCTCAACGATATATTCTCGATCAAACCTTGTATCAAGGCCAGCTAGTGAAATACATACTGCATCTAGAGATACATAGTGTCCTGCATGCTCCATAGCCTTTATTAATGCATCAATAATGTTGATCACAGCCCTATCTAAACCAACATTATGGAAGTTGCTTGGACCTGAAATGCCGTGTCCAACTATCTCCATGGAGTCCGTATCAAGTATGACTGCCTCAGTCTTTGTACCTCCTCCATCTATACCAGCAATTAATGCCATGGTAGACACCGTGGAGTTTATTATCTGGATATAGGCTCAAATCCTACAGTATAGAGCTAATAAACCTGGTTAATAATAAAGTATCTACTAGGTGGATACAATGAGTGGCAAGCATGGAAAGTACGTCTATGTTGAACGCAGTGATGGATGGTATGTCAAGGTTAGAGTATTGAAGAGTAGAGATGCTACTGACCCAACGAGATATATTGTAGTTGGGCCTAAGACAAAGAACCCTCCATTAACATATAAGGTGTTAAAGGAAGAAGAGCTACCAGATGATGTAAAGCCTGAGCTATACAAGATTTAATCCCTTAAAGACATAGTATAGTAGGGATGCTGAAGCCGACATAGACAGACAACAGGGATGAAGAGGGGTCGATTGTCTGACCATTGTTTTTATAAGGTGTTTTTGGAAAGAATTAAATAACTGTATAGAACCACGTAGAGTAATATAGATGGGCCCGTAGCTCAGCCTGGTAGAGCGGCGGACAGCAACCGAGAAGCCTGGTTGCTGGCTGAAGCTCTTAACCCGTAGGTCCCGGGTTCAAATCCCGGCGGGCCCGCTGCCTCATTCTATTTCTATGAAAAGAATCACATGAATAATGATCGGTTGCTGGTACCATGGATAAATTAAGGAAGATATATGACGGGATCTATGTAGTTGCTGATACTCCAGTTATATACATAGAACCTATCCAAGCAATAGTTTTTGCTGATACACACCTTGGTTTCGAAGAAGATATGGCCCGTCAAGGGATCTTTATTCCCAGGGCCCAGTTTAAGAAGCTCTCCAGAGTACTAGATAAAGTGTTTTCAATACTTAATGATATCGAGCAGGTTATAATTAACGGAGATGTAAAACATGCATTTGATAGATTATTGAGGCAGGAAAGGGTAGAAGTTAAGCAACTTCTTGAACGCCTCACTAGTACAGTAAAGAATGTTATTATAATTAGAGGCAATCACGATAACTATCTTCCTCTCGTGTTAAGAGACTATAATATAGAACTAAAGACACATTACTTAATTAAAATGTATGGAAACCACGTACTTATAACCCATGGTCATAAAATAGTCAAGGATGTAACACAGGATCTCATAATAATAGGCCATGAACACCCAAGTATAGCCATGGTGGATGATCTGGGATTTATAGCGAGAACTCAAGCATACCTAAGAATACCGTTAACAATAAATGCTGAAATATTAGTACTACCAGCTATAGGTGCGTACCAGCCAGGAAACAAGGTCTCTTTATATCGAGATACCTTTCTATCACCCTATATTCGTAGATATGGTATTGTAGAAGAAGCTATACCCTATATATTGATTGAGGGCCACGGAGCTTTTGAGATGCCTAAGCTAAAGCACATATTAGGTAATATTTTAAAGATACTATAGAGACTATATAAGGGTGTGAGATAAGCTTTTATAAGACTTTGTTTTCAAACCCCTTATAAACCTCTGCTTACGATTTTTTAAAGGGGTGTATACGTATGTTTAGAGAGCATGGTATTAGACCAACTACTAAGATAGAGAATATTGTTGCTACAGTAATTCTTGAGCAACAACTAGATCTTAATGCTATAGAGAGAAATGTACCTAATGTAACTTATCAGCCAGATCAGTTTCCAGGACTTATATTAAGGCTTGACAAGCCGAAGACTACAGCCCTAATATTTAAATCAGGTAAGATGGTTGTTACTGGTGCTAAGAGTACACAAATGCTTATTCAGGCAGTGAAGAGGATAATTCAGCTTCTAAGAAAACATGAAATATACATTACAGGTAGGCCGAAGATCCAGGTCCAGAACATTGTTGCATCAGGAGATATACATGCACAGGTAAATCTTGAGAGAGCAGCTTATCTCCTTGAGGATAGCATGTATGAGCCTGAGCAGTTTCCAGGACTTATACATCGTATGAGAGATCCTAGGGTAGTATTACTGATCTTTAGTAGCGGTAAAATGGTTATAACAGGAGCTAAAGAAGAACAGGAGGTAGAGGATGCGGTTGTAAGAATTGCACAGAGGCTTAAAGAGCTGGGTTGTCTGAAGCCTAGAATCTAATACACTGTTTTATTATGGAGTTATTTAACACAATCTTTACCCTGGATACATTAAAGAATTTTTAACTTTTATCCATTGTCCTTAAATTAGCATGATACATGCTTATAGGATCAAAGATTTGTTTAAAAGAGTTCTTCCATATACTCTTTATTAAGATGATGACGTGGGCAGCCTGGGACCATGGAGGGGGATGAAGAGCCTAGTCTCACACTGAACGATCCTGCTGAAGGAACTATTATTGTAATTGATCTTGATAGATTTAAGGAAATTGTACAGGAAAAAGGATGGGATGAGTACAAGCCCAATATCGTAACTGGTACTTTAACTAGTCTAGTAGAATTTTTTTCTAGAAAATGGCAGGGCGTTATAGTTTTTGGGCTTGATCCTCAAAGGGGGACTGAAGAGGCTATAATAGAGATACCTTTCATAAATCCTTTAGATGTAAAGAATGATCTCATTAATATTAGGGATGAGATCAATAAACTTGGTGTGGGAGTAACAATTGTGGCTGTAAGAGACATAGTTATTGCTAGGCCAGCAAGAAATAGGAGGGAAGCATATTACGGGACCCCGGGAAGGAGGAGAGCACTAAAGATCCTGAGATCGATTAAACGAAAGGGCGGTAATAAAGTCTACATAGAGGGTTTAACTATTTAATGTGCTAGGCCATTAAGTAAGTACAGTAAATTATTGCTTAAAAGAAATATTTACCATTCTATTATTAGGATCTTATTTTCTTAGATACCACTATTTCCATTATTCCTATTAAAAGCATGGTCCCTGCAAATATTGTTATTATAAAAGCTGGTATTGAAAGATAGGCGTGTTTCCGGTTTATAAAGTATATTGTAGTATTGACTGTTATGGTGCAGTTCTGTGGATCAGAATATAGGACTGTCTTTAAATCATCAATTAGTACGGTTGTTTTCTTATTTGGCTCAATCTTTAACGGTATAATCTTTGATTTAACCAAGCTTACTTCAGCTGAACAGTTATATTTTGATGTAAACTCCATAGTTGTATTGCCCAGTATTGGTGTATCGGGTGTTAATCCATATAGGTTCCATATAGGTTCCAGGATCCCCCTTGATAGGTCTAATTCTTTATAATATTTTTCTGTACATACCTCAGTTTTTAGTGCGAGCAGGCTCATCCATAAAGCTATAAGAAGTAATGCTGTAGAGATAAGCACAAGTACTCTTCCTTCCTGGCCGACAAGGAAGTCTATAATTTTCTTCATTACTAATACATCCCTCAGTAACCTCATATCTAAAACAGGTTTTTATTTTTCTATAACGTTTTTATAATGCATATAGTATAGTTCTAACCTACTTGGGGGCATAATCTAGTGACGGGACGTAGGAAGAAGAGAGAACGATCTAATAAAGCTCTGGCTGCATCAATAATTTTAGCAATTATATGGAGTGTAATTGTCGTAGCCAATATTCCAGTATATTCAACTCCCTATAGTATTGATGTAAAAGTTAGTAATGCAGAGAAATATATTATTGAAGTAAAGTTTATCAATATAACCTATATTGGTATAACCTCAGGAATACCAGATGGTACACCAATAGTTTTTAAGATATACATAGGTTCTATGGAGAGGCTTTTAGCTATAGTTCCCTACCATAAGAATATTCCTCAATACCCTAATGCCACGAAATACATAGTATTTAGCAACCCAGTAAACACTACGGTAAGACTCGCTGATAACCTATCACGGACATATAATACAGATGCAGCCTATGTTATAGGTATGCCATTCTTTGGCAGATCGATCACATATATTGTACATAACCCGTTCTATATAGCATTCTTTACATTAAGGCTATTACTTGGCGGTAAAATAAATATATTTATCAATAGTACTATCAAGACTGGTATGCTGTTCCTTGGTATAATATATGATAATGGGGATAGGGATATTATTAAAATTGATCTATCGATCGATAAGACCTCAATAAATACACATAATAATATAAGCAATATATACATAGATTATGCAATTATAGATAAACACTTCTTTAAATTAAGATATGACCCCCAGAATAAAGAGCTAGTTCTATCACCATGGGATAATCTCCCATTATTCCTAAGTATTGAATTCTTGTTGATTTTACTGTCAGTATATCTTAGGTTAAGGCGTGTTGGTAAGCGCAAGAAGAGTCTTTAACCGTATGTAGAGTAGGTAAGAGGTTTATCTAAACATTACTGTAGCTTCCTTAACATTATTGTGTTGTTAAGATATGTTCAACAGAAAAGGTTTAAATAGTGTGGTGAAGTAGTGGGAAAATAGCAAATAGAAAGATAAATAGGGTTGATAGTATGAATTATAGATTCCTGGCTATAATCCTATTCACAGTACTTGTATTATCTATTACAGCCCCCGCTCTTGCAGTAACCCCTAGTGTAGGTCAAGCAGCAGGACCTGGCCCGGCATCCGATGTATTGATATATAAGAGAGTTAAGGAAGAGGATGTTGTTGTAGCCCTTGGTACAGAGATCGACATGTATCTATACCACATTGACCCATCCAAGGCTGAGCAGCTTAAGCAGAACCCTAATGTAGTACTCTATACTGCCCCAGCAGGTCTTGTTGACTATTGTGTTAACCCTGCACCAGTATATACAGCAAACTATACTGGAACACTAACCAAGGAGGAGGTTGCACAGAGAGAGGGTGTACCAGTAGCTGCTATCACCTATTTTGAGCAGGGTAATGGATGGACTTATGTAGAGTTCGGTGCCTATCCAGGTAAGGGTATTAACCCATTTGCATTTAGGAAGGTAAGGCTTGCGCTAAACTATCTAATTGATAGGGACTACGTTATAAACAGTATTTACATGGGATATGCCGCACCTATGTATACATTCTTGTCAGCCTATGATCCTAACTATGATATTATAGCACCTATTGTAGCCCAGTACAGGTTTACCTACAACCCACAGCTAGCTGACCAAATGATAAGTGAGGTATTAACAGCTGTTGGGGCAGAGAAGGGAGCAGATGGATACTGGTACTATGACGGGAAGCCGATCACAATCAATGGTATTATAAGACCAGAGGATGAAAGAAAGGAGCTAGGTGATATACTAGCCACAGAGCTAGAGAAGCTCGGTATAAAAGTCAATAGAATGTATCAGCAATTTGGCGAGGCAATCTATAGAGTATACTATACTGACCCAGCAGACTTTGAATGGCATTTCTACACTGAGGGATGGGGTAAGAGTGGTATTGATAGATGGGACTATGGTACCATCAACCAGTTTGGTGCACCATGGTATGGGTGGATGCCAGGCTATGGAGAACCAACTTTCTGGAACTATAAGAACAAGACAATAGATGAGCTTGGCCAGAAGATCTTCTTCGGTCTCTTCAAGAGCAAGGAGGAATACGAACAACTATATGCTAATGCTACCAAGTTAATTATAGAGGAAAGTGTTAGAATATGGATTGCTACAACCCTCGATATCTATCCAGCACTTAACACGGTCAAGGGCATTACAATAGACTTAGGTGCAGGACTTAGAGGTATATGGAACCCGAGAGAAGTCTTCATACCTGGTAGTGATACAGTTAGAATAGGTCACAGGTACGTATGGACGCCAACCAGTATCTGGAACATCTATGGAGGCTTTACAGACGTGTACAGTGTTGATATAGAGAGAGCAACCTACGATCCATTCATGTGGGCACACCCAACAACTGGTGAGCCTATTCCATTTAGAACAGACTATACTGTAGAGACGGCAGGACCTGATGGCAAACTCGATGTACCAGAAAATGCTCTAATGTGGAATGCAACAGCTGATGAATGGCAGCCCGTAGGTAGTGGTGTACAGGCCACAAGTAAGGTAACATTTGACCTAAGCAAGGTTATTGGTACTAAGTGGCACCACGGCATAAACATTACCTGGGCTGATGTAATAGGTACATGGGCTTATCTACTTGAACTAACATTTGATCCAGAGAAGTCCCAGATCGAGGGCAGTATTGCTGGAGTAAATGCCCCAATACTTGAGAAGATAAAGGGATTCGTGTTCGATACAGTAAACAATACCCTAACAGTCTATGTAGACTATTGGCACTTTGATGTAAACTATATAGCAAACTATGCAGTACTAACTGCAATCAACCCGATAGAGCTACATGAGGCAATGTTCTACCTAGCATTTAACGAGAAGAGCTATGCACTAAGTGATACCAGAGCTGAAGCAGAGCAGATACCGCAGCTAAGCCTTGTACTATCAGACCACGCAGCTGATGTAAAGAGAGTTCTTGAGTCATTCAAGGGAGATACAGCTGTATATGATGGGGTAGCTAAGTATGTCACTGTTAATGGGCAGACATTCCTAACACAAGACGAGTGGGAGGCTAGACTAGATGCAGCCATTAACTGGATAGATGAACATGGTCATGCATGGATAAGCCAGGGCTCATTCTATATTGACAGCTTCAACCCAGAAGGACAGGTTGTAGTATTGAAGGCATTTAGAGACCCCACCTACCCGTTTAAGCCTGGTGACTGGTACTTCGGTACACCAACTCTAACCAAGATAACCCGGGTTTTCGCACCAGTAATTGAGCCTGGTGCACCAGCCCAGATTACTGTAAAGGTGCAGGGTGAGCAACCAATAACTGTAAGCTATGTAATAAGCGATCCTGCTACTGGAGAGGTATTGGCAACCGGTGCTGCAGAGAACATATCAGCAGACACATTTGTCATAAACCTACCAGCTGATTTAACAAGCAACTTTAAGGAGTATGCAGCATACGAGCTACTAATTATTGCAAAGAGTGAGAAAGTAGCACTACTAGACTATACAAGAACAGTGTTACAAACCACCGCAGCCCTAACAACAAGGTTGACAGAACTACAGCAGCAGCTAGCACAGCAGCTAGGACAGCAGCTAGGAAGTGCTGTACAACAAGCGTTTACTCAAGTACAGACATCTATAAACGCTCTAGATCAGAAGATAAGCGACCTAGATAGCAAGGTATCACAGCTCCTAGGACTTAATGTAGCCACACCTGAAGACGTAAATGCTGTAAAGGAGAAGGTTACCGGCCTAGAAGGTGCTGTAGGTACGTTACAGGCTCTAATAGCTGTAACTCTAGTACTTGTACTAGTAAATATTGCATTATTATTTGTAGCAAAGAGGAAGTAATAAATTAATTAACAAAAATTTATTACAAAATATTTTTTAATGCATTCTTTACAGTATTCAAAGCTAATAAGCGATAACCTACTTCGTCATAGATCGTTTTAGAAAACAATTTAAATACAGGTTATGCCTTACCATATTTTCGGTTGTTATAATGGGCTTATGAGTGGGTGGAAATGCCGGGGGTTGGCCGTATCTTAGTTAGAAGAGCTATAGCGTTATCAATTGCCCTGGTTATAATAGTTATGTTAACTGCTGTTATAATGGAGGCTACTGGGTATTCTACTAAGGTATGGTTGGCAATAATTAATGAGCAGGTTAGAGCTCTTCAAATGCAATTGCAGCAAAGACAAGTACCTATTGATGAGCAAAGAGAGATTCTTGAGACATATAAGGAGAATTTAACAAAAATATATGGCCTTGATAAACCATGGTATGTTAGAGTAATGCCGTTGGTTCAGAGAACATTAGTGTTTGATCTAGGTATAACTACTAAGACCTCACCAGCTGAAGTAGCTGGTGTCTCGGTACCAGTAAGAGTTGCTGATCTAATATTCATAACTCTACCTAGAACCATAGTAATGCTGACGGTGGCATATCTTATTTGTGCGGCCATAGCATTATCCATTGCCCCCCGTCTAGCCTATAGACACGGTACTCTGCTTGATAGAGGCGTTATTACCTATGCAGCACTCTTTAATGCTGTTCCAGTATGGTGGCTTGGAATGGTATTCCTATTCTTCTTTGCTTACAACCTACGCTTGGTACCAACATCTGGAAGGGGAATAATACCGTTAATCAATAATTTCTGGCAGGATCCATGGAACAACTTCATTGGCATACTACATTATGCTGCTCTTCCAGTATTTACTGTAGTAATAGTACTTCTTGGTAGCTGGCTCTATGGTATTAGAGCTATGGTGTTAAGGGTTGTTAGAGAAGACTATGTACTTGTAGCTAAGGCAAAAGGGTTGCCTGAGAAACTTATTGCCAGAAGATATATACTAAGGGTAATGGCACCTCCTGTTACAACCTATGTAATACTTGCTCTAGCAGGATCTCTAGGCGGCTACATTATTACAGAGTCTGTGTTTGACTGGCCTGGAATGGGGAGCCTATACTATGCAGCAATAACAAGTGCAGATGTACCTACAATCCTTGGTCTAACCTATGTACTTACACTAGTGTATGTGTGTGCAAGGTTTCTTCTCGAGGTTCTATACATTATCCTAGACCCAAGAGTAAGGCTAGGGTGATGGGATATGAGTGAAAAAAGAGTGTTTATGAGAAGAATTGATAAAATAACTAGAACAATTAAAGCTTCATTTAAGGAGGTATGGGGATATACTACTGGTAAAGTAGGCATCATACTATTATTTACACTAATAAGTATATCGATCTATGCAGTACTAACCATGCCTCCAAGATACGGCGATCTTGTATGGTTTAACCCAACTTACTGGGAAGAGAATCCACAACTTGTTCCACCTGAATGGGTCAGCGTGTTTGGTGTAGAGTATGCAAAACAAGCATCAGCAAATATTGAGTATCCATTCAATGTAACAAGAGATCCAAGGACGAGGTACTGGTCTATAGAATTTAAGTATAGCTACGAGCTTGATGCAAAAGCTACTCCTCAAGGTATACTAATCAAAGTTTATGGTATTAAGGTCGCAAAATACGGAGACAACATATACCTGCCAATTATAGAAGCATACGTAATAAGACCTGATAACTTACGCGTAATGCTTGCCCAAATAACTCTTTCAACAGAGGGTGTAAACAAGACTGTTGATCGAATATACGTTGATTCTCCGTATCTTGTTAGAATAGATTTTACTAGATTAGCTGTAGAGTTGGCAAATAAGTTATCTCCAGTATACAATATTACATTAAGACCTGACGATATTAGCCACTTAGAGCTAAGTTATCTCTTTGGAAAACCAGTTATGATCGGTAATGAGACTCATCCGGAGTCCTTAGAAGGTACATATACTATTGTTGTGAAGTTCATGTACCCTCCATTCCTTACTAATCCAAGAGATGCTATAAAGATGGTAAGATTTGTTGTAAAGGGTACGGCCTACGGGTTTATGGGTACTGATATAAGAGGAAGAGATCTAGCTCAGGGACTACTTTATGGCTTCCCTGTGGCAATGGTTATCGGTGTAGTTGTTGCAGCGATCTCGGTGCTTATAGGAGTGTTTATGGGTATAATAAGCGGTTACTATGGCGGCCTTATTGATGAGGGTATTCAGAGATTGATAGATGTGTTGGGTAATATACCACTATTGCCTATACTAGTTCTAATAGGTGCTATAGCCCAACAAATGTTTACAGAACCTGTTCAAAGACTGGGATTAATACTGCTTGTACTAATAGTGTTTGGATGGGGAGGCTTAGCTATAGTTGTCCGTTCAATGACGCTAAGTATTAAAGAGGAGGCATACATCGAAGCTGCTAGAGCTCTTGGTGCAGGGAATAGAAGGATAATATTCAAGCATGTATTGCCTCAGATAATCCCGTACGCAGTAGCAAGTATGGTGTTCAGTGTACCCTCAGCCATATTGACTGAGGCGGGCTTAAGTGTACTAGGTATAAGGCATGGCATGCCAACATGGGGTGCTATACTGGCTGATGCCAGGAACCTTGGGAGACTTGATGTATGGTGGTGGATAGTGCCGCCGGGCCTATTAATATCGATAACGTCTCTAACATTCGTACTACTTGGAATGGCTATAGAGAGAATAGTTGAACCAAGGCTTAGAACAGCATAAAACTAGGGTTTTCCAATATATTTCCCAATATAGATTCCATCCCTATTATTTACTATCCTAACTAATACTTCAGCATACTTTCCTCTGTAGCCAGCAATAGTCACTAGTCTATCATGTTCCAAAGATATGCCAAGATATTCCCCCCTTAACCATCCCCTACCGATAACTCTTACTCCAACAATATCTCCTACGTCCATAACAATAGGTATTCGAGGCAGATACCGCATCCCCCACTCCTTCATACTCCAATGTAGCCTCACACCAAGTCTCCTCTCAAGATGCTCAATATACTTCCAGAAAGTTCTCCAAGATACAGGTCTTATTCCTTCTACCTTTCTGCCATACTTGTGGATATTGTATTTTTGAATAGTTACAGGAGGCCATTTCTTACCAGCACCAATACGTATAGCCCACTTTATAACTTCCTCAACATCTTTATCGTTTATCCCAGGAATCCATATAGGTGTTACATGGAGATCAATGTTTGTCTCTCTAGCAACGTATTCGGCGATCTTGATAACCCTGTCTAAGTCAAACCAGGGCATGCCCTGTAAAAACTTAGCTTTTTCTGGACTAAGTGTGTCAATACTAAGGTTTATTCTACTAAGACCTGCTTCCTCAAGTTTATTGACGAGCTTATAAGATAGGAGAGCTCCATGGGTCTCCACTGCAACACTCCTTATATATGGTATGGAACGAAGCTCTCTAATTAATTCAATAAGATAGGGATAAGTTAGCGGATCGCCTATGGTATCTATTAAGGCCTCCAGCCCTCCCCCCTTATACCTAGCTGCATAAAGTACTCCATTAACTAGGATAGCTGGTTTAACAATATATTCTGCCCATCGATGTATGCTATATGGCCCAGCATCTACGCTACAGAATATACAGTTTAATGGACAGATAGTTGTTGGTCTAACCTGGAGAACATTTGTTCCTCTATCAATTATTCCAAAGGCTATAAATCCATAAGCAGGGATATCTCCTTCTACACTGTACACTATCTTATCAGATACCCTATATCTCCCAATAACTCTTAAGGACAAGATATTCTCCTCAATAACCCTCTATAGTCTATTATATTAACTCTCTTAATTAGCGACGATGGATTACTGATACCTACTATGTAAAGAAATATGGTTCTAATAATGTCCCTTTCATCAATAAGCCTTCCAGTACTTACAGGTATCCAGTCAGGAATTGGAAAGTCTATGGTAACGATCCTTGTACCTATTTTAAGTTCTTTTTCAAGCTTTGGTGAAAGAGCCTCATTAATCATTCTATATAGATACATATACACTACAGTAGCTTGGCCAAGGTAGGTATTAAAGAAGTCTCCCTCTATTATACTGATTTTGTCTTCCAGCTTCTTCTCCTTAATAGTGACTCTAGCAAGCTCACATAAAAAAGGATCCATTTCTACACCAACCGCGTATGCTCCATGTTTTGCAGCTTCAATTAAGACCCTACCATCCCCTGATCCTAGGTCATATAGTATATCCCCTTCCTTAACACAGGCAAGCTCTAAAGCCTTCTTTATGACCCGGTGTGGAGACGGTATATATGGTGTATAAGACAACTATAAACCCCTATCAGCTCCTGGCACAGCTTATAGGGCTGTATCTTAATAAATTAGAGATACTATGATAACATTAAAATATTTGCTTCACAAATCTTTATGAAGCGGAAAAATGGTTTCCGCAAACATCATGTAAACTAAAATAAGAGGTGTCCACAGAGTATCCATAGTCCTAGGATAGGGGTGTTTCCGGTTTTGGCTAGTGAAGCCCTATTAGAAGTAAAGGATGTTAAAACCTACTTCTATACAACAACAGGTGTGGTGAAAGCTGTTGATGGAGTATCATTTACTCTTAATAAAGGAGAAGTGCTTGGTATAGCAGGGGAGTCTGGCTGTGGCAAATCAACTCTAGCATATTCTATCATAAGGCTCGTCCCCCCTCCAGGGAAAATAGTTTCTGGTGAAATATATTTTGAAGGAAGGAATGTATTAAAATTAAGTGATGAATCTTTTAGGAAGGAGATAAGATGGAAGAAGATATCAATGGTTTTCCAGGGAGCAATGAATGCATTAAACCCTGTATACACTGTTGGTGATCAGATAGCTGAGGTACTTATATTACATAAGGGTTTGACAAAAAAGGAAGCATATAATAAAGTCTATGAATTGTTATCACTAGTGGGTATAGACCCTAAGAGAGCTCATAGCTATCCTCATGAACTTAGTGGTGGTATGAAGCAAAGAGTAATGATTGCTATGGCGCTGGCTTTAAATCCACCACTAGTTATAGCTGATGAGCCTACAACAGCTCTTGATGTAGTTGTCCAGGCACAAATAATGAATTTATTGAAAAAGCTTCAGAAAGAATTAAGGATGTCAATAATCCTTATAACACACGATCTAAGCCTTATAGCAGAGATAGCTGATAAAGTAGCTATACTCTATGCAGGAAAACTTGTTGAATATGGTACAGCTAAACAGATATATTATAATCCCCAGCACCCCTATACAAAAGGCTTGCTAGCAAGCATACCAAGGCTTAAGGGAGAGATAACAAAGCTTGAATGGATACCTGGAGTACCCCCGGATCTAAGGTTTCCGCCGCCGGGCTGTAGGTTTGAGCCAAGATGTAAGTATAGGATGCCTAAGTGTAAGGAAGAACCCCCAATTATAGAGATTGAGCCAGGTCATTATGTAGCATGCTGGCTCTATGCTAAGAAGTAGGGAGGTGTAGAACAAAGTGTCTAACTCCGGGTCTCTTCCTGAAAACATATTCCGTGTAGAACCCAATTCTAAGACAGTACTCTATGTTAAGGATCTAAAGACCTATTTCCCCTTAAGAAGAACGCTTACCGAGATAATAACCTTTAAGCCAAGGAGATATGTTAAGGCTGTTGACGGGATCTCCTTTATGGTTGAGGAAGGAGACGTATTTGGTTTAGCTGGAGAATCTGGTTGTGGTAAGACAACAACAGGTAAGACAATACTTAGGCTTGTTGATCCTACCTCGGGAGTAATTTCTTATAGACCTAGGAAGCAATTGCTGGAGGAATGGCGTGAACAGGGTTTTGAACCCTCGGTTGTTGATAAACTTGGCAATATAGACGTTGCAGCTATTCCTAGGAAACGTTTAAAGCCTTTAAGGAAAGAGATGCAGATGATCTTCCAAGACCCCTATGGAAGCCTCAACCCTCGTTTCACTATATACAATATACTTGAGGAGCCATTGATAATACATGATATAGGAGAGACTAAGGAAGAGAGATATGATATTATAGCAAAAGCTCTTGAGGAGGTCAAGCTTACTCCTCCCGAGGAATTCATGTTCCGTTACCCACACATGCTAAGTGGTGGGCAGAGACAAAGAATTGTTGTAGCCCGTGCACTCATCCTTGGGCCAAAGTTTATAGTAGCTGATGAGCCTGTTTCAATGCTTGATGTCTCTATTAGAGCAGAAATACTTGAACTATTAATGGAGCTAAAGAATAAGATGAATTTAACATACATATTCATATCCCACGATCTTGCAGTATCTAGGTATATTACCAACAAGATTGCGATAATGTATCTAGGAAAAATAGTTGAAATGGGGGAGACACGTAAGGTTATAGAGAACCCGCTACATCCTTATACAAAGGCATTGATAGAGGCTATACCAGAGCCTGATCCAAAGAATAAGGAAAGAATAAGAGCTGTTCCTATTAAGGGAGAAGTACCAAGTGCAATAAATATTCCGCCAGGCTGTAGGTTCCACCCAAGATGTGTAGCGCTTGATGAGCATAAGGAACTAAGAAGTCTATGTACACAAAAGATCCCGCCACTTATAGAGATTGAGCCGGGTCATTATGTAGCATGCTGGCTCTATGCTAAAAGATAACGTCTTTATTTTCTCTGATATACCATAACTCTATTTAAGGGAATGGTTTGTTTAGGAGAAGAAATAGATATGTATGTGGTGGAATATTTTGAAGCCTGAGGAAAATACAGGTATAGTTGGCTGGGGTGCATATATTCCTCGCTACCGGCTTCCTCTTAAGGAAATTGTGAGGATCTGGGGATTTAGTGAAGAGACGCCTAAAGGGTTGAATACTATAGAGAAAGCTGTTGCTGGGAGAGATGAGGATGCTATTACTATGGGTTGGGAGGCAGCACTTAATGCTCTTAAGAGGGCAGGCATTGATCCAAAGCTTATTGGCGGAGTATGGTTTGGTACAGAGTCAAAGCCTTATGCAGTAAAGCCTTCTGCTACAGTTATAGCTGAAGCACTTGGTATAACACCAGATACTATGGCTACAGATCTAGAGTTTGCATGTAGGGCTGCAAGCGAGTCTCTAAGACTAAGTATTGCTGCTGTAGCATCTGGGATGGTGAAATACGGTCTCGTAATAGGTTCTGATACTGCACAAGCAAATCCTGGAGATATACTAGAGTTTACAGCATCATCTGCTGCTGCAGCATTTATTGTAGGGCTTAGTAAGGAGGCAGTAGCAGTTTTTGAAGCAAGCTATACGTATGTAACGGACACACCAGATTTCTGGAGGAGAGCATATATACCATACCCGCTGCATGGAGAAGCCTTTACAGGTCAGCCAGCATACTTCCATCATATAGAGAGCGCTGTACGTGGATTGTTTAAGAAAACAGGGCTTAAACCAGATGATTTCGACTATGCAATATTCCATCAACCCAACGGTACATTTCCTCTGCGTGTAGCTAAGAGACTAGGTTTCCCTAAGGAGAAGGTATTGCCCGGACTACTAACTCCCTATATAGGTAACAGCTATAATGCTTCAGCCCTCATAGGATTAGCAAAGGTTCTTGATGAAGCAAAGCCTGGCCAGAGAATATTATTGGCACCATTTGGTAGTGGTGCTGGAAGCGATGCCTATAGTATAGTTGTTACGGAGAAGGTGCTAGAGAGGCAGGCAAAGGCTCCAAGAGTAGTTGACTATCTTAATAGGAAGAAAATAATAGATTATGCTCTCTATGCAAAGTATCGTAATATAATAAAGAAGATCTAGGTGGCGGTCATGAAGTACTCTATAGCTAGGTATTGGAGAGAAAGACACTCTCATTATAGATTAAAGGCTGTTAGATGTCTAGACTGTAATAGAGTAAACTATCCGCCATCAACTATATGCCGTTACTGTGGTTCAAAGAACCTAGAGGAGATAGAATTATTCGAGCAAGCCAGGCTCCTAACATGGTCAGTAATACATGCTGCCACCGAAGGATTTGAAGACTATAAACCAATAATAATAGCCATTGTAGAGCTTGTAGATAGTAAGGTAAAGATACTTACACAACTAACAGATATCGATCTCGATGAGATAAAGCCAGGAATGCTCTTAGAACCAGTGCTTCGTAGAGTTTCCGAAGATGATGCGACAGGGATTATACAATATGCCATAAAGTATAGACCAGTACTAAAGCGGGGAGATTAATGAGTGATCAAAGATATGACATAGAGGAGCTTATAGAAAAAATAGTAAAGGAGAAAATCCATCTCCATAAAATAGATGGTTTTGTTGATAATGAAAACATAGCTGTTCTTATACGTAGAAAAGCTATTGAGAGAATAACGGGGGTTATCTTACCGTCTATAGGCTCTACTATAATAGATTTTGTAGAAACAAGGGGTAACATAGAAAACGCTATAGGTGCTGTACAAATACCCCTTGGCATTGCAGGACCATTAAGAATTCTGGGAGAGTATGCTAGAGGAGAATACTATATACCCTTGGCGACAACCGAAGGAGCATTAGTAGCTAGTATTAACCGGGGAATAAAAGCAGTAAATCTCTCTGGTGGTGTAAAGACAAAGATCTTATTTGATGGTATGACTAGAGCCCCTTTATTCTGGGTACCAGATATAGAAACTGCCATAGAGCTTGTCTCTTGGGTTAATAAGCATTTTATGGGATTAAAGAAAGAGGCTGAATCAACTACAAGGCATGGGAAGCTGATTGAAATACAACCCTTTATACTGGGCAATAATGTATGGCTTAGGTTTGTCTATGAAACAGGAGATGCTATGGGTATGAACATGGTAACTATTGCAACGGATAAAGCCTGCAGATATATTGAGGAGAACTTTCCAGGTAAAGTAAGGCTTGTATCCATAAGCGGCAACATGTGTAGCGACAAAAAGCCAGCTATGGTAAACATGTTTCTTGGAAGAGGGAAAACAGTTGTAGCCGAAGCTATAGTTAAACAGGATGTAGTTAAGGAAGTTCTTAAAACAAGCCCGGAAGCCATTATTGATGTTAATACTAGGAAGAACTATCTAGGAAGCGTTAGAGCTGGTTCAATAAGCTTTAATGCCCATTATGCAAACATTATAGCTGCAATATTTATTGCAACAGGCCAAGATGTTGCACAAATTATTGAAAGCAGTATGGGGTACACATGGGCTGAACTAAGAGATAATAACCTCTATATTTCTGTAACCCTTCCAAGCCTAGAAGTAGGTACCGTAGGAGGAGGAACGAGGCTACCTACACAATATGAGGCCTTAAGCATACTAGGTGTTGCGGGGGGAGGTAAACCTCCTGGAGTCAACGCGAAAAAATTTGCTGAGATAGTCGCTGCTACAGTTCTAGCCGGCGAACTAAACTTGCTTGCAGCTCTTAGTACAGGTGAATTAGCTAGAGCTCATATAATATTAGGTAGACCTAGGTAAACTAACTAATTTTCTTAAAACAAAATATTCTTGTTCAACAACATCCTCTACATAATACCCTATCCTGATCTTATCCCATGGAAGAGTTGAGCCATAGCTCCAGCCTGTAAACACATATTTTGTTGAGTAATTGTGTTCAGCTAATGCTTTTCTCCATCCACCAAGATCCCCACCATAACGAGCCCATGATATAAGCACTGGTGCAATAGATTTATCTGCCAAGGCGATAGATGCTTGAACCCAAGCCCAGTTAACATATAGTGGCCTTGTATCAACAGCTCTTCCAAGCTCATTCCTCACATATCTTATAATATTCTTAGCTTTGTCTAACTCAATCATGCCAATCCATTGGAAAGGAGTTTTTGGTTTTGGGATCAATGGATTTACAGTAATGGTAACTCTCCTTCCCCGTTGCCTCCCTAGTCTAGCAAGCTCTTTTATAAAGGAAATATTCTCTTTGATACTTGTTATATCCTCCCCCTTTATTCCTAGAATAAAATACATTTTTAGATCAAAATTCTTCCTAATTATCATAGACAAAGTATCCTTAACAAAATCTCTTCCTCTAAAACACTTACATAGCACCCTCTCACCATAACCACTGACATTTTCTGGAGCAACAGTTATTGTTCTTTGTCCAAGTGCTGATACCAGGTCTAATGTAGACTCGCTTATTAGGTCTATTCTCATTGAAGGAAGAGAGGCTTTATAATTCTCTTTAATAAGGTACTCTAGTAAATAGTGATCATTCTTTGTTGGGAAGAATAGTGAGTAAACAATTATCCTGTTAACTCTATTAACTTCTGTTCCTTCACTAATAAGCTTGGTAAGCTTGAATATAGATCTCTGTCTAAAGGGTTTAAATAATCTGCCTTCCATACAAAATCTGCACCAGAGAGGACAACCCCTTGACACTTCAAGTAGAAAACCTCTACCATATACAGGCTCCTTGCCTATACCCTGGATCTGGCGTATGGGATAAAATGTGTTATCTAGACTGGAAACCCATGTTCTCTCAGCACCACTATTATATCCTGGTACATAGAAGCCTTTTTTACACGCTAATGCCTCTAGGAAACCCCTTGGATCATTCATGTGTTCCAGCCATGTTCTAAGAATCTCCGGGAGACTATTCTCCACCTCACCTACTATAACTGCATCAACTATATTCTCTAAAGGTACGGGGTTAGCCATTGGAGCTGGGCCACCGACAAGTACTATATGTCTCCTCTTATGTCTAAGAACATCTATGCCAGAACCCATAAGGGCTCTTATTAGATTTACATAGTCTGGTTCATAATGTATACTTGCCAGGATTAGCGGAAAATCTCTTAGAGGTGATCCTGTATCCAAGCTTCTTAATTCATTCAATTTCTTATCTATTAAATCCTGTGTTAACACAAATCTTTCTACAAATACTTCATCAAAAGAGTTTCCAAGAAAATAGATCATGTGGAATACAAGGCTTGACAAGGCCGCTTCATAAGTGCTTGGATATAGAATGGCTATCCTAGCCATATCTCTACGTATCTTCTTCCTAGCAATATTTATTTCTTGAACCACTTATCTCCCACCATAATCCTCTAAATTAATTACCTATGACAAACTACATTAAAAGTGGTGGATACTTGTGGACCCACGTTTCTCAGACCTGCTTACACCTGCAGTTAAAGCACTTAGAGCGTCTGAAATTAGGGAGCTCCTAAAACTTGTGAAGAGAGCTAAGGATATTATTAGTTTTGCTGGTGGAATACCAGATCCAAAATATTTTCCTAGAAAAGAACTAGTAGAGATAACAAGGAAGGTTATAGAAGAATATGGCGACTATAGTCTACAATACAGTGAAACTCAGGGGGTAATGGAGCTTAGAGAAGCTTTAGCAGATTTTCTTTATAGAGTTCGAGGAATAAAGGCTGATCCAGAGAATATACTAGTAACTACTGGAAGTCAGCAGTCACTAGATATTGTTGCAAGAGCTTTCATAACACCAGGTAGTAAAGTTATTACGGAGTCACCATCATATCTAGCTGCAATAGGAGTATTCAAGTTAGCTGGAGCTGATCTAGTGGGTATAAAGATGGATGGGAAAGGAATGAAGACGTTAGTACTTGAGGAGACTGTAAAGAAGCTTATAGAGCTTAGATGCAAACCTAAGTTCATATACACGATACCTGTTGCTCAGAATCCTGGTGGCGTAACAATGTCTCTTGAAAGAAAGAAGCATTTACTAGAGATTGCTAGCCAGCATGACCTATTAATCGTGGAGGATGATCCTTACAGCTATTTTGTATTTGATGAAAACGCCGATATAACAGCATTGAAGGCTCTTGACAAAGAGGATAGAGTTATCTACATAAGTACTTTAAGCAAGATCCTTGCTCCAGGGATAAGGCTGGGATGGATGGTTATACCTAAGGAGTTGACGAGAAGACTAGAGTTGTTGAAGCAGTATCTAGACTTACATAGTCCAACGTTAAACCAGTACATATTTACTGAAGCCTTGAGGACTGGGCTTGTAGAAAAACACATTAAGAAATTAAAGAACGTGTATAAGGTGAAAAGAGATACAATGATCTCTGCAATGGATGAGTACTTCCCATCATATACATGGTATAGTAGGCCTATTGGCGGATTCTTTGTATTCACCTATGTATTTAAGAAGAACTTTGATTCAAGGAAATTAATGAATGTAGCTATAGAGAAGTATAAAGTAGCTTATGTACCAGGACAGGGGTTTCATCCCGATGGAAGTGGAGCAAATAGTATGAGGCTAAGCTTCAGCTACCCTGATCCAGATACCATTAGAGAAGGTATTAAAAGGCTTGCAAGACTTATTGAAGAAGTCTAGAACATCCTACAGTGAAATGATAAGGCCAAGCATATTGTATGGTCTAATATTCTCAATTGCTGAAAATGAGTCTACATTAATAATCCTTAACTCTCTTTTCAACACGTTCCATATTTTTTCAAAACCATGATAATGACTTCTAGTTGGGTGTGCATGAATAATCTCCACTTTCTCAAAGAGTCTAGTTTCTAAAGTTATCATAATATTTCTAATAAAAGGATTAATTACAAGAACACCATCTCTCCTCAATAAATTAAGGAATTTATCTAAGTAGATACTTGTCTGGAAATTATAGAATATTACATCATAGGGGCCTTTAAATATAGGTGTTGGGCCAACATTGTTTATTCCAATCTTCTTTAATAAGTGGATCCTTGGCCGTGAGAGGGTAAATACGTCTGTCTCTAGGGAGCTTTCTCTAGATAGTATTGCAGCTAAAAAGCCTGTTAACCCAGCCCCTATGATAAGTAATCGTTGATCTTTTGAGAGTTCTGCAACCTTGTTTGCAACGGCTACATAGTATCCAATAGAGTACATGGGATGTTTTTTCTCGACAATTAATGCAATAGTATCTTCAGGTATAGCAACATGTTTTGCCAGCAATCCATTGATTTCAATACCTAAGATCCCCTTCTTTGAGATAGGTGATATAATAGCTAGTAAGCCGGAGAGATCAGGCCTTGCTCCATAGCCTGGCTCCAGTATCCTAACTAATCCGGTGGAACCAGGTATGATGGGGGGTTTGAAGGGTATATATCCATTTACTAGTGCATTCAAGGTATTATCAATTACAACATAAAGTGGTTTAACAAGATAGTATCCTCTCTCTAGAGGGGGATAACCCTTTTCTACAGCCTTTGTTTCGTCCCCAACAAGCTCTATTGTATCAAAGGCCAATTTATGTTCCCCACCCTTATTAATCAGTATACACCACTATACTATAATGGTTATTCCTGTAGGTGGAATAAAATTGGATTATCCAAGTATTGTCCACTGGATTAGCAAAGATGCTAGATATAGAATTATAGAAATAATGCTTTCTACTAGGAGTATTAGACAGTTGGCTAGAGAACTTGGTGTTTCACCAACAGCTATAAACAAGTATCTATTAAGGAAAACCCATCCAAGCGATCAAGTGATTTCTCGCGCATTATCTAGATTGACAGAGTATGAGCGTAGAAGAATATATGAGGTAATTATAGATGATCTAATAAATGCCTTAGGCAAGCTTGTTGCTGTGGTCAAGGATTATGGGGATAAACATGTTATTAATTATCTAAAGGATAGAATATTAGAGGTTATAGAGGAGCTTGGGTATGGGTGAAAAGCCTTTTCTTGCAAACGGGAGTATTGTAGAAGACTATAGGTTATTGATAACGTATTGGAGACGGGCTAAGGAAAAGTCAAGGGATCTTGCAGAAAAAGCTATTCTTTCAAACAATGATTTCGCCTATCTTAAAGATAGGATTAGTTTTTTTATTGGGAGACCTATTGAGGAACTAATAAGTGATCTAAAACATTATATGTTAGATAGAGTTGACCCTATAGTTGCTGTTGAAGCGTTTCGCGAAGTTTATGGTATAGAAGTAGAGCCTAGTTTAGCTAGAGAGAAGATTGCAGAAATTCTTGCTGGCTGGCTTATAGAAGCTGGGAAGAGATTAAAGATCCTGAGTTATAGGGGTTGGAGGAGAAGTAGCATCTAGAGTTATAACTACAGTATTTTCCATATCTTTAGAACTAATTACTGTTAAAACTTCCTCTGCATTATTAGCTATAATTAGTACTCCCTCTCTCTTACTAATCTCCTTAATAAGTAAAGGGAGTAATTCGTTTGCAACTACTATGCCTCCTTTAACCGTGGAAATGCATAATACTTGATCACATAGTTTAATATATCTTATATACTCTCTAACCTTATTGATATTATTTAGTATACTACAGTCTAGGGTTGATGCAATAACTTTGATACAATGGTTTTGATGCCTATGTCTGAAGATGTTCATATGCTCACCCTAGATATGCTTAACATGATCCTCGATGATCTTCTTAGAGAGGCTAGGATGAGGTGGAAGGAGGTATATATTGATAGAGTAAAGGTTTCTAAGTCTAAGGTATTCATTTATATGAGTATAGAGGGAACAAATATTAAAGCTATAATATACCGTAACAGGATCAAGGTAAGGGTCTACTGTAGACTAAAGGGTATGTCAATATCGCTTCAAAGAATGCTTGAAAGAATATATAAGAGAACTGTGAGGCGCTGGAAAGGTGTCTGGGAGGAATCCATATAAGAAAAGAATTAGGATAATAGTAGATATCCTAGGAGATGTTCTTGGTAGGAAAAACATTGATAGAGAAAAACTTATTGATATAGTAAAGGAGGTTTATGAAAGGAACAAGTTAGAGCCTCTTAGAGGAAAAGCTTTCCCTCAGGACATTTATGATAAAGAACTTGCTAGCTTATATGTTATAGCAAAATATGGCTTAGGGCTAGATTCCGATTATCCAGACCACTTTAACAAATTGTTTAGCAAAGAAATAATGTTCGAAGAAGCTTTAGAAAATCTCTTAGAAAAACGATATAGTGAAACAAAGGAGATCCTCTTAAAGATCTCTAAGACAGAGAGTATTGATAGCAACACTATTGCTCGCATGCTCCGCATTATCTTTACAAAGATAATTCTCGGGTTTGAAGACGAGGATGTTCTGATAGATATACTAAAGAAGGTAAAAGAAGCCTTTCCCAGTGAAGAAAGAACTGTTAGGAACTATGTACGATTCTATATAGCCTTTAAGACTGCAGAAGAAATTGCTAGAGGGAATATAAGGAATAAGGTTATGAAGGAGGCATATAAGCAAGCTCTATCTGTTAGACTAGGATTTGAAAAAGTTGTTCCCAGTGATGAGTATATAAAGGAAATTGCTTCTAAGGTATTTAGGGTTCCACAGCATATACTTGATAAAATACTTACAGCAAAAGAAAAGGAGCAATAATTGTAAATCTTATGTTGTTTTCCCCTTTCTCACAGCTCTAATATATCGCATTACCTGTTCATGTAATCTCATTAATAACTTCCTCTTATCTTCCATTAATACTACATCACTGTACCCGTGGGCAACAATGTTGTGGGCAAACGGGCTTGGTATACGTGTCGGTCCAAATACTTTTATCTCTATCAATTCTTCATGGATTTGTTTAAGAATCTTCTTGGCAGCATCTATATGCATGTAGTCCTCTAGGATTTCTCTAAAAGTCTCCTTTAGAATAGGGAATCCAGGGATCTCTTCAACAACCTTTAAGAGTTCTTCAGCATTTAATTGTAGTTTTTGTACACTTCTCTCGCGATCCTTGTATCTCCTTAAAATCATAAATGATCTTTCTCCACAGTGCCTAAACCTTCTCTTTAGGAGCTCTGTTCTTCTTAGAACCCGTCTTAGTATCTCATCTATGTTCTCTGGTGTAACTTTCTTGAATAATGAGGTCCAATCGGCACTAGGATGACCTGGTAGTGTAAGCATAAAACCGTTGTCAGTTACAGTAATTCTTACATTAACTCCTAGTTCATTAGATACTATATACGCATATGCTCTTGATAATGCAGCATTAACTCTTCTACCAACAAGTGTATGTACAATAATATTTCTTCTATCGTGTTCATCATATATTTCTATAAGTATTAGCTTATCAGACGGCACTAGGTTACCTGTAAACAGTTTCTGTTCGTAAATATAATCGTATATGCTTTCAGCAGCATGAGGTTTGAGATTATATTGTCTAGTAAGGAACTTTACAACTCTTTTTCTAGAATATTTATCTATCATCTCTGAAATTACTCTCCTAAACCTAGCTATCTCTAAAGCTGAGTCAAAAGCTAGTGGAAGCATTTCACTAAACCAACTGGGTACCGTAGGTCTTGACCCGTCAGCTGGCTTTACATATACCCTGAATCCGCGGCTTCTTATAAACTCATATACTCTTCCACCAAGCACAAATAAGTCTCCTGGAGTAAGGTATTCTACGAACTCCTCCTCCAGATCGCCAACATATTTTCCATCTATTGTGAAAACATAAGCTTTGCTTTCATCAGGTATTGTCCCTATGTTTAAGAAATAGATCATTCTAGCTCCTCTCTTTCTTCCAAACAACCCCTCTTCTTCATCAAGCCATATCTTGGAATAAACCCTCATGTGCTCAAGATAGTTTGAGTAGTGTCCTGCAAGGTATCTAAGTGTATTAATGTAGTCATCCCAGCTTAGTGTATGGAATGTATAGCTCCGCCTAATAACACGGTATGCTTCATCAATACGCCACTTTTTCTCCAAAGCCATGCCAACAAGATGCTGAGCTAGTACATCAAGAGGGTTCCGGGGTATCCGGACCCTATCTATTTTCCTATCAAGAGCTGCTCTTGCAAGTACTGTGCATTCAACAAGATCGTCTCTATCAACAACAATTATTCTGCCCTTACTAATCTGCCTTATATGGTGTCCAGCCCTACCTATTCTCTGGAGAAGTCTACTAACACTCTTAGGACTACTAAGGAGGACTACTAGATCGATATAGCCTATGTCGATCCCGAGCTCTAAACTGGTTGAACTCACAATAACTCTTAATTCACCACGTTTAAGTTTTCCCTCGATCTCTAGTCTAAGGTCCCTACTAAGGCTGCTATGGTGTGCCTCAATCTCGTCTACGTCAATAATTTTCTCCTTCTCCATAATCTTCCTTAGCTTATATACCACTCTCTCTGTAGCACTTCTTGTATTAGTAAAGACGAGTGTTGTCCTATGCTTCTTGACAAGATCTATTAATGTATTATATATAGCAGTGTTTATTTCTTCGGCAGAAGCGTGTACAAGATCTTTTACTGGACTAAGAACCCTTATATCGGTTGGTTTAGAGAAGCGTGCATCAACTATATAGCAGTCTCTAGGCAATCCATTATCGTTGTAGCCTACAAGAAACTTTGCCACTTCTTCTAGAGGAGCTATTGTTGCACTCAGCCCTATTCTTATCAATGGGGTGCCAACAAGGTTTTCTAGGCGTTCAACACTAAGGCTTAGATGACTTCCTCTCTTACTGCTAGCCATTTCATGGATCTCATCTATTATTATATACTTTGTAGTTCTAAGTCTCTCCCTAAATCTAGGGGCGTTCAAAGCTATTGCAAGACTCTCTGGAGTAGTTATTAGTATATGCGGGGGTTCCCGAAGCATTCTCTGCTTCTCTGAGGGAGTTGTATCACTGGTTCTTACAGCAACCTTGATTAATGGAAGCTCTAAACCATGTTTTTTAGCAATCTCCATGATACCCTTAATAGGTATAAGGAGATTGCGGCGCATATCATTATTTAAAGCTCTCAACGGACTAACGTATGCTACCTGAATACCCTCAGGAAGCTCGCCATTATCCTCATAGTATTCATAGAGATTATCTATTATACCTAGAAACACAGCTAGGGTCTTCCCTGTGCCTGTGGGGGAAGATATAAGCACGTTGTATCCTTTCTTTATAAGGGGCAGGGCCATTCTCTGGGGTGGTGTAAAGTGTTGATAAGTCTTCTTAAACCATTCTCTAACATATGGTCTAAGCATGCCATAGATTTCTTCATCACTATACTCTCTAGTAGCCAATAGTATTGCCATATATCCTTTTCCTCAGTAACAGGATTATGTAGTGGAAACTATTTGAACAGTATGTCTCTTGGCCACCTAATAAATGTGTATAGAAAACCTAGGCTATAACTAAGCATCCAGAACCCTGTATAAACAATACCCTGTGTTATAAAAAGTATTGATAACATAAAGATAATTATTCCTAGAACAAGCTCAATAGGCATACGTAGTCCAGACCATATACTCTCCTGCCCCCTCTTTGGTGTACGTTTATACCTTATCTTAATCCTTAGTAGTGCTTTAAATATTGCCTTTGAAACCACAGGGGTTAATGCAAGTGTGGTAGCGGAAATTCTTCCAAGATTTACAAGAGCTCTCCAGTAGCTGGTTCCTCTCTCACGCTGGCTGGATAAATAGGAATAGCTATAGAAACATGCTATAACAACCCATATAATGCCTAGAAACCAATATTTTAGGAAAACATCTATGTTATAAAATAAACCAGCTATAGCTATAAGGACTAAACCAATAAACCCTAGGAGAAGGGGCATGTACTGTAGGAGAAAGGATAGAGCCTCTATTCTCGCATATAATGGTTGTTTAGAAAATAGTATATCAGTAAACCTAGCCAAAGCGACATCTGTAGCTCCATAAGCCCATCTTTCTTGCTGGATCCTAAAAGACTTAAATGTTCTTGGGACTTCAACTTCTACATATTCTTCATCAATATAGAGTACTCTCCCTCCAAGCTTCATTATTCTAGCCCCAATCTCCATGTCATCCTGGATCCTTTCTTCATCCCACTCTCTTAATGTTGCCTTTAAATAAGTGGAATCATATAGTGTCCCGGTACCTACAGGGAATACTGGAAGACCAAGCCTTGATCTACCTCTATATATTGCATCAACAATATAATCCATAGAAGCTGATATAGCCTCACTAAGCCTTGTATCTCTATTCCTCCCTTTCCATCTAGCAACAACAGCTACAGCTCCTTCATTTACGAGTTTAACAGCTTTAGCGAAGAAGTCTTTAGAGATCCTGCTATCAACATCCATGACATAGATGTATTTACCACGTGAAATAGATAATGCATCATTTAATGCTCCAGTTCTATATCCACGTGGATATTCCCGCCATATAAAGGAGATGTTAAGGCCTCTCTCCTTCCACTTCAAGATAATATCCTTTATCTCTTCAATTCTATCCCTTGGATCATCTGAAACAACTATGGCCTCTATACTATAGTATTTCCCTAGTTCATAGATGTATCTAAGAGCTTCATCCAGGAGTTCAAGAGGCTCCATTCTAACAGGTATAATAATGGATATAAGTCCCTCTATTGAACCGTCTCCATAGTTATATCCTTCCTTCCTTCTTCCAACAATATAGAATATGCTCTGGAGGAGAAGCAAAGCCATAGATGGTAGTATAACCAGTATTATCCCCAGCAAGCCAACTAGTTCATTCATGGTGCACCAGCTTCGCATAGTATTTTAGCTTGCCTCAGCATCTATAATCTCGGTGTATTGGTATATGGAAGACCTTTTATATAAAGCAATTAGCTACGGTAGAGAACTTGGGCTAGAGTTTATTGATATAAGGATTGATGACTACACAATTAACTCTATAACTATAAGGGATTCAGCAGTAACATCATCATCTATAAACGTTAAGGGAGCTAGTATAAGGGTTTTAAGTGAAGGCGTGATAGGTTTTGCTGCAACAGGTATTGTTAATAAAGATAGTTTAAAACGAGCCATAGATTCAGCTTATAGGCAGGTAAAGGCTTTCAAGGGTCTTACGGAGAAGATGGGGGTTTATACTGTTAGTAGTAGACATGATGTTGTAAAGGAAAAACCCATTGTTGATCCAAGGGATGTAGGATTTGATGTAAAGATCTCTGATCTAAGTGAGTTAAGGGATCTTATAAGTAAGCTTGATAGCAGAATAAAGGCTACAACAATTAACTATGCAGATATTGCTGGTAGGAAATACTATATATCAAGTGAAGACAGGTATATTGAGCAAGATATGTACTATACATGGCTCTATATCTGGGTATCTGCAAGGGAAGCAGACATACTTGCATCGGCACGCCTTGAAACAGGTACTCGCCAAGGGTATGCATTGTTTAAGAAGTATGGTATAGAGGATATTGCAAAAAAGATTGTTGGTAGGGTTGAAAAACAGTTTAGAGCTAAAACACCACGGGGAGGATCCTTCCCAGTTATTCTTGCACCAGAGGTTGTTGGAGTATTTACTCATGAAGCCTTTGGGCATCTAGCGGAAGCTGACTTAACATTGTCTGGTAGCATACTCAGGGATAAGGTTGGTAAAAAAGTTGCTAGCAAGCTAGTAACCATAGTCGATGATCCATTGATCCCGGATGCCTTTGGTACATTCAAATATGATGATGAAGGTATTGAAGCATATCCTGTAACTATTGTTGAAAAAGGTATACTTAAACAACTCATGACCGATAGAATATATGCCAGTATCACTAACTCTAAGCCAACAGGTAATGCTAGGGCCCAAGACTATAATGTCCCGCCACTTATCCGTATGAGAACAACCTATATAAAACCAGGCGACATGTCTATTGAAGAACTTTTCGAGGGCATAGACTTTGGATACTATGTTGTAAGCTTTAGAGGGGGGCAAGCAAACCTTGATGGAACATTTCAAGTGGGTATCCAGGAGGCCTATGAGATCGTTAATGGGGAAATAGGCGATCCTGTGAGGAACATGAGCATTAGTGGAAACACTATTGAAACCCTACATAACGTGACAGGTGTTGCAAAAGACTTTGAAATAGGTTATGGTAGATGTGGTAAGGGCCAGACAGTCTATGTTTCTGATGGAGGACCGCATATCCGGGTTGAAAAATTAATGGTGGGTGGTAGGGCATGAGTAGTGAAGAATTAAATATATATGATGCAGGGCTCCTGCTTGTTAAAAAAGCTGTACAGAATGGAGCAGATGAAGCTGAAGCATACCTAGTTAAATCAAGAAATTATATCATCAGAGCTAATAACAATAGAATAGTAGGTACAATGTACACAGAGGAGTATGGTATAGGGTTAAGGGTTTCTATAGGTAATAAAATAGGCTATGCATCTACTAACAGGTTTGCTATAAAATCTATTAACGAACTTGTTGAGAATGCTCTTAGTATTGCAAGAGCTGGTAAGGATGATCCATATTGGCACGGCCTCCCACTACCAAGTGAGTACAAAGTCCCTCAAGGGATCTATAGCATAGATCTGGCTAGGATTGATGAGGAAACACTATCAGAACACACTAGGGTATTCTTGGATACCTTACTTGAAGATGAAAGGATAGTCCTTGTTTATGGAGATATAGGTGTTAGCATAAACTCTACCGCGGTTATAAATAGTAATGGTGTAGCTGGTATAGAACATTCTACCATAGCTTTTGCTGATGTAGGAGTAGTTGCGAGTAGTGGTAGTGATGTAACACCTCTGGTTTATGATGTAGTGGCCTCTAGGATTCAAATGCCTAACATGGAGTTCTTTGCCAGACAACTCAGAGATACTGCTATAGCCCAGTTAAAACCTATTAAGATAGAACCTGGTAAATTACCAGTTATATTACATCCACTAGCTATTGAAGAATTATTCACCTACACTCTAGTAGATGCTATTAAGGGAGACAGCGTTGTAAGAGGGAGAAGCTTCCTCGCAGGAAAGGAGGGTGAGAAAGTATTCTCCGAGAAACTCTCAATTATAGATGATGGATTGCTAAAACAAGGATGGTATACAGGAATCTTTGATGACGAGGGAGTACCAATGCAGAAAACAATCATTATAAACAGAGGTGTTGTAAAGAACTATCTGTTTGATCACTACTGGGGATCCAGGTATGGCTTAGATAGCACTGGGAATGCATCTAGAATAAGTTATAGAACAACTCCTGTAATCACTCCAACAAATCTTGTAATAAAACCAGGTGATATAGCTAATCATGAAATTCTTGAGGAAACAAAGAAAGGATTGTATGTAATGGGTTTACAGGGTGCCCATAGCAGTAACCCTGAAACAGGAGAATATAGTGTTGTAGTAACACCAGCATGGTATGTAGAAAATGGCGAATTAAAACCAATTAGAGGGGTCATGATATCTGGGAACATATATAGTGAGCTGGCAAGACTAGAGTATGTAGGAAAAGAAGTTATCCAAAAAGGACATATAATAGCTCCTTATATCAGGCTTGAAGACATTAGGGTTGTATCGAAATAAGAATATTTTTCCTCTAAAACATAGTATAGTTAGGGTATAGTATGGTGAAGATAACCTGGTTAGGCCATGCATGTTTCTTAATAGAACTCAGTAATGGATACAAGATTGTTATTGACCCCCATGATGGCCGTAGCATTGGTTTGCCAAAACCTAGTGTTAAAGCAGATCTAGTGCTTGTAACCCATGATCACTTTGATCATAATGCTATAGACATTGTAAGAAAAGAGGATACACGTGTAATAAAAAGTCTCCGTGGGGATGCTCATGTAGATGATATCTTGATCAAAGGTATTCGAACATATCATGACAAAGAAGGGGGAAGGAGGAGGGGGGAGAACACCATATATATCATAGATGTAGAGGGGTATAAAATAGCTCATTTAGGGGATCTAGGGCATAAGCCTATGGAACAACTGGATCTATTAAAGGATGTTGATGTATTAATGACACCAATAGGTGGAGTATATACTATAGGACCTGATGAAGTATGGGATCTTATAGATAAAATAAAGCCACCAATAACAATTCCTATGCATTACTGGGTAAGGGGATTAACTCTCCCACTATTTACAATAGATGATTTCCTAGCATATGTTAAGAAAATAAAGGTTACAAGAATTGAGTCAAACAAGTTTACTTTAGAAGATGTTATTGACAGGAATATTCCCCAAATAATTGTCCTAAAATCTCCTACAGGGAAGTGATGTAGTTAATGAAGAAGAAAGACTATACAGGACACATTGGTGTAGTAGCTAGGGAGTTAAATACAATAGAGGATATTTGTCTTAAAAGCCTAGTATCCCTAGGTATAGATATCTATAAATCACGTATCTTGGTTAGAGTCTCATCAATTCTGTGGAACTTAGTAGACTCATGGTATAGAAATAAAGTATATGAATTAAATGGTAGGAGATTTATTGAAAAGGAATTAATGAAGTAAAATAGTGGAAGATGATGTGGGCCCGATAATCTGAGCTAGTGATGGATCAACCGGCTGATCTTTTTCCATAGTTTTTTAAATAGCTCTACAATCCCTTTTGGTATAACTATAAATACGATCTTAAGGGATTCTAAGACAACGTATATAGTTGCTCTAATGAAGCCTTTTTTAGAACCTATTTCTGCTACTTCTATCCAGTTTATCTTTGCAACTATATAGGTTAGCAGGATGGTTATCAGTAGGAGTACTGGAATAGATATATACCATGGTATTCCTGCAGACTCCTCAAAAAGTGTGCCTAGTGATCTACCAAAGAATACTGCAGCCCCTGTTATAATGGTCTTTCCTAGTACAAGAGCTATAAAAAACTTGATAACATTATACCCACTTATACCAACTGGTACATAGAGTATGTCATCTGGTAGGGGAAGGGCTGCGAATATAAATATTGCTAGGAACAACCCCTTATCAGCAATCTTTACAAACAACTCCATATTCCGTCTAGTATCCTCCTTTAACACTACCCTGGCTGTTCTGCCAATATAGTATACAACAACCTTGCCTAACGCTGCTCCTACTCCGCCAGCGACTGTTATTAATATATGGAGATAGGGATTAGTTATTCTCGAAGAATAGATTATTATGAATATTAGGTATGGTATGGTTGAATACGGTATTGTATTACCTAGAAAGGATATAGCAAATACACCCAAGACGCCATAAGTTTCTAAGAGTTGCTGAAACATATCCTTTTCACTCAATAGGCAAACACCAAAAATTACCGTGTTGTTAATCTAGTTTTTGTATGTACTAGGAAAAAAGGTTAATTATTTTGACTTTATTGTAAACAAGGACGTTTGTAAACAAAGTAGGAGTGCGCATCGGCTCGCTGAAAGTTCTTCATTGCAATAAAGGCTCAGACACTGGCGGCCCCCTCATCCAACTATATCTATGTAATTAAAACATTAATTAAGTAGTTCTAGATAATATTTTCACTGGGATGAACGGGTCCCGCCCCCGTATCTAATGAGGCTTAGTAGCCGATGAGCATAGCCAGGCCGGTGGTGACCCGTTATGACAATTGTCTGGGATAGGGTCTTTGTAAACTCACTTTACTAATGTATATATGGTTATTAGGTTTGATGGGGGAGTGGAGGAATGGCATTAACTTGGGAGCCTAGGTGGGAGCCTTATTTAGTTAATTATGCTGGCATAAGGATATGGACATGTAGAGATAAGATAACAGGGATGATAGCATGCCCTATATGCATTAATGCTGCTGTAGAGTGCTTAAACAAGGTAAACAAGGAAAAGGGGCTAACGGGATCTAGGTATAGTGAGGGAGAAAATACATACTTCTTTAGTGAGAGGGATCTAATACTTCATATTAGAGCACATTATAGAAGGTCGTGGAAAAGGGCTAGGGCAAAAGTAAGGCTTTTGGGAGAGGAAGAAAGTGGGGAGTAAAAGGATAGCTGTTATAGGGGGTTTTACTCTAGATGAGATAATCTGGGGAGACAATATATACCATAGTATAGGAGGCGGGGTTTACCATAGTATAAAGCCATTTATTAATACGCCTAAGTACACTTTCTATGTTTACTCTAAAGGAAACAGGGCATTAATTGAAAAGGATCTAAAGAATATAGATAATATTGTCCTAAGGATCCTAGATGATACAGGAATCGCTAGATTTAGACTTATCTATAAGAGTATAGGGCAGAGAGTACTATATCTTATAACTCCACCCCCATTAATACCTGACTCCATAATTCCGTCAGAAAACTATGATGCAATAATAATAAACCCTGTCTATCACGAGGTTCCGTTAACGTTATTGAAAAAAGCCCGTATTTTAACACCTGTACTCTCTCTAGATATACAAGGGTTTGTAAGGAGAGTATTAAATGAAGAAATATCGATCAGTACAGGTTATACTGAAGAAACCATGTTATATGCAGATATAATCCATGGAAACTATAATGAGGTTATAGGATTATATAATTGTAGTAGTTTAGAAGAGCTTATTAAAAACGTTGTCATGAAAAATATTTTTAAAAACAAAATAGTCCTAATATCCAATGGCCCTGACCCAATATACCTTATCACCAGTGATAATGTACTATTATTCAAACCACCTAAGATAAAAGTGAGAAATGAAACAGGTGCAGGTGATACATTTCTCTCAGCATTTACACTAAAATATATTGAAACCAATGATGTAGAGGAAGCGATAAGATATGCAATAGGTTTAACAGCTTATAAAATCTCTGGTTTAAAAGAAATAGATCATGACAAGGCCTTAAAGTTAGGCAATAAAGTAGAAGTTAAGCAATTTATTTAATAAGAAATTATTAATACAAAAAGCCTCATCGCAACTCACTACCCCACCACCACCGCCCTCTAATAAAAACCTCAACATTATCTGTATCCCAATATTTTGCTTAAAGGTATACCGGGATTACATATATTTCGAAGCCTATTGTATTATGTTACATTAATGTGATGATAATTTTTCTTCATATCAGTAAAAAACAATAATTTATCAAGATCTCAAGATCCCGTATTCTTGCCCTTTTAAATTGGGCTTACTAAGGAAATTATTTAAGCATTGGGCGGTGGTGGAACGTTGTTGTACTACTGTACTTTCTGTAATATTGTGGGTAGTGAGTTGCTCGGCATGTATATATTTTGTCTTAATCCTTAATAAATTCTTGGATAACATTGTATACTAATTATTTATTTATATTTAGAAGTATAGCTTTTGCACTAAGAACTTTCATGGTTGTAAATATAAATTTATATGTAAAGAATTCCTGCACCCTCCTCAAATACTGGTGTATTTTTCTGGATGGCTGCTAGGGCATAAATATCTTGTTCAGGTTTTTCTCTTGTAAATACTCTTGAAAGAATAATGTCTATGAATTCCTCTTCATCAGGTACTCTTCCTATTGCAACAACTTTTCCATTAACCTCTATACGTGGTAGATCAGGTATACCAAAGCCTACAGGATCATGTATCCATACATGGACGGGTAAAACTTCTACCCATACACCATATTCATCAAGTATTTTCTGAGCAACCTTCCATGCTATTTGTAGAGCTTTTTCACTATCATCATCAAATCCCAGGGTTATTACAACCTCTACCTTTGGCGGGCTATATTGTATCTCCAAGGCTATCCTCCAGTGATAGGAGTTAGTATAATGGATTACTTTTTAATACAGAGGCCCAGTAGTACATAGAACAGTATTTAAAGTGATTAACCAGTTAATGCTTTTATACTTCCTTTTTTCTAGATAAGCTCTTATAAGCTTCAACAACGAGATCCCAGTTAACAGGCATATCAAGTTCGGCCTCCATTTTACGTAGTATATCATATGCCTCTATCTCATTGGATGGAAAATGTTTTCTAAGAATTTCAACAGCTTTCTTTAATGCCCGCCTATATCTCTCTGGATAAAACATTTTTCTACCCATATATTTAAACATCTATTTAAAACGTTAAATATAATCCCTATTATACCTTATCCAAAGAAATATCATATTATATTGTTACAGAATATAGCGGTATTAAAAATGCTATTTTATAATGTTATCCTAGAAGCTTTAATTACTCCTTCTTTACGGGATATATTGCTTCCTTAGGAGCCCTCTTAAATGGTTCTAGGTACTTTCTTAACACTTTAGGTATAACAACTGTTCCATCAGGTTCTTGATAGTTTTCAAGAATAGCTGTTATTGTTCTTGTACTAGCTATTGCTGTACTATTTAGTGTGTGAAGGTATTCCTTTACCATACCTTTTCTCCTAATAAGTCTTATCTTTAAACGAAATGCTTGCCAGTCGGTTACATTACTACAGCTAACCATTTCCCTAAACCTTCCCTGGGCAGGCATCCATACTTCTAGATCATACTTCTTTGCTGCAGGTGCACCAAGGTCTCCACTGGCTATATTCACTATCCTATAGGGTAGGCCTAGCCCCTGGAAGAGCTCTTCAGCATTTCTTATAAGCTCCTCCATTATCTCCCAACTCTCCTCTGGTTTCGCATAAACAAATTGTTCGACCTTATGGAACTGGTGCACCCTAAATATACCTTTTAGATCCCTGCTTCCCGCGCCTGCTTCTTTCCTAAAACAAGGGCTTATACCAACATATTTTAGAGGAAGTTTTTCTTCAGGTATATCCTCCCATGCATGGAGTGCCGCTAATGCATGTTCAGCTGTTGCAATAAGGTATAGGTCTTCCTCCTCAATTCTATATATAGCATCCTTGAAGGTATCCATGTCAATTACTCCTATCATAACATTATATCTAAGCATATAGGGTGGGAGGACAAGAGCATAACCCTTAGCCGTCATGGTATCCAGGGCATATGCTAGAAGAGCCATATCAAGCCATACTATGTCGTCAAACAAATAATAGAATCTGCTCCCAGCAACTTGTGCAGCCTTAAATGTATCCCCTAGCCTGAGGACGTTTTCAAGCATATCAGCGTGGCCAACAGGCTTCCAATAAATAACCTCATAGTCTACCTTGAACCCATATTTCTCTGTTTGCTCCTTAAAAGCATCTATATGTCCCTTCCAAACCCTTGGTTTTCCCCAAAACCTTATAGGTACGTTATAGGTGTCATCAGGACCTATAGGTACTGTTTCATGTACAATATTTGGTAGATCAAAGAGAGCATCCATACGTTGTTTCTCAATAATCTTTAACTCCTTCTCCATAGCTTTAAGCTTCTTAAGAAGTTCTTTAGCCTCCCTAAGCTTTTTCTCCTTCTCCTCTCCAGTAAGCCTAGCTATTTCACGGCTTATAACATTATGTCTATGTCTTAACTCATTGATTTCTGTAAGCATTTTCCTCCATTTAACATCAAGCTCGTAAGCCTTATCAACTATAGCTGGATCCATGTATCTTTTCTTAACATGCTCTTTTAGTTCATCAGGGTTTGTTCTTAGCAGTGAAAGTATGCTCCAGCTCAACTATTTCACACCTATGAAAAACAGTAATAGCGTGTAGATATTTATATTCCTTTAGGAGAGATTATAATCCCTGCCTACGCTTCCACTCCTCAACAATATCATAGCCATATCTCTCCTTAAAGATCCTTCTACCCTTCTCGGTCATCATTAAAGGCGTCCATGGAGGATCATATACCAGTTCTACATCAGCTTCTATGTCCAGCTTCTTTTTAATATACTCTTTCACCATAAGCGGTAAAACGTTAACAAGTGGGCAGAAGGGTGTAGTTAGTGTCATCTTGATTTTTACATTCTTTTCGTTAACAACTTCTATATCATAGATCATTCCAAGATTATACACATCAATACCTATCTCAGGATCATATACTGTTTCAAGAACCTCTATGATCTTCTTCTTAATCAGATACTTTTCAGACCCAGGCTTAGACATAAAATATCCACCAAACAATACTATACTATCTGACACAAACACTATCTTAGCTCTTTATAACTTTACCTGACTAGATACTAATAGAAAAGGTACTTGGATATACTCCAATACTATATAACCAGGTACTAAATACTTTCTTAAAAACACTGCTATAGAATTGGATAAGGGGTTATTGTTTTAAATAAGTAGGAAAAAAAGGAGTTAAATAGGCTCTGGCTTTAGCATTAATTTTAATAACTTCTCGGCTTCTGGATCGGTAAGTTCTATACAATAGTGGATCTTTAAGAAGTTCTTTCTAAATTCTTTAACCTTGGCTCTAACCTCTGCAGGATCACGCCCATCAATTACAACCATTTTCATAAACTCTGCTATCTGGTCCATATCGTCTTCTTTCATACCAAACCTGGTTACCTCCTGTACACCTATTCTTAGACCACTTGGGTTTTTGATATCCTCTGGTCTATCGTAGGGTAGCAGGTTCTTGTTTACAATAATGTTTGCATCCTCCAACAGCTTTGCAGCTTTTGCACCACCACCATACTGTCTAACATCAACTACTATTGTATGACTTGTTGTATAACCCTTGTTTTCTCCAAGTACCTTAAATCCTCTTTCAGCAAGTGCTTCAGCAAGCTTCTTAGCATTTTTAACGATTTGTGTTGCATAGGCTTTTCCATAAAGCTTCATCTCATATGCTGTAACAGCTAGTGCTGGCAGTCTATGGAGGTGGTGGTTTGATACAAACATTGGGAATACTACTTTTGATATAGCCTTGTAATCAGGTTTTGTTGCTGCAGCAATAACTCCTCCCTGAGGGCCAGGGAATGTCTTGTGGGTAGACGATGTTATTATGTCTGCTCCAAGCTTTAATGGGTTCTCCCATACTCCGCCTGCAACAAGGCCTAATACATGGGCTAGGTCATGGATAAGCTTTGCACCAACACTATGAGCTGCCTCAGCTATCTCCTTTGTTGGATGAGGGAATAAGTATACACTAGCACCAAGTACAACAATCTTCGGCTTTGTCTCTTCAATAACCTTTACAGCACCATCTACATCAATATTAAATTCTTCAAGATTAAAGGGCATATCAATCTGTTGTATACCTAGGGCTCCTAGAGTACCATAACGTGTATGGCTTACATGGGCTCCGGCTTGGACTGGAGGAACAACAGCTTTGTCTCCGCACCCAGCAAAAGCCTTGAAGGCTGTAGCATTAGCTATTGTACCACTAATGGGTCTTACATCAACATATTCTGTTCCTAGCAGCTCTCCCATAAGCTTTATTGTTATAACCTCCATTTCATCAATATACTTTAGCCCCTGATAATACCTTTTATACGGCTTCCCCTCTGCATAGCGGTGCATCATATCATTTAAATATAAAATTGTTGCAAGAGGGCTCATCTGGTTCTCGCTAGCAATCATGTTTATAGTCTCTACATCTCTCCAGTGGTTGTGTTTAAGAACCAGTTCAACAATATTTGCTAAATCACGTGGTATTCTAGAAAGTAGTTCTGACAAGTCTTACACCCTAATACAATATATAGGTGTAGGTGGGATATAAAGGTACTAAAAATATCTAGAACTAAAAATATATAAAAGCATTATCTTGGTGGCTACTAGAGCTAGCGTCCCCAAAAGATCTTCTTTAGAAGCTTCTTTAAAACACCTTCTTTTTTCTCCTCCCTCTTTATACCAAATAGGTATTGTCTCTGGATTTCTGAGGAGGGTGTTCTATAGTATTTTTCAGCAAGTCTCGCCATGATCTTTAGTTCATCTAGGGTAGCATAGTCTATAGGTCTTCCATCCCTATTATTTTCCTCCCACCGCTTATACAGTCTATTCATTATTATCTGTATAGTTGGGTCACCATAGAACCCGGCTTTCTTCCATGGATCCCTATTACCATCTATTAATGCTAGTATCTTATTCTTTAAGACTTCTTGATTATTCATCATCTCATATTACTCCTCTAGAGTTTCCTCAAATACTATTTTGCCCAGCTCCCCCTGTTTAAGTTTACTAAGAGCCCATCCAAACCTATCTAGTAGGACAAGTATAGCGGCTTGCGGAGGTATAACGCCTAGCTCTGTTATTATTGCATCAATGTATTCAGGCGGAGTTACATCAAATGATGGATTGAGAACCTCTATACCCTTATACTTCTCCATCCACTCCTTTGGAACAATCTCCTCTGGACTCCTAAACTCTATGGGGACAAGTTCTCCAATAGCTGTTGATGGGGAGAACTTGTAGGTCTCTGCAGCAACAAATACCCTAATTCTTGCTTCATGGGCAGCTAGTGCAACCTGGCTTGTACCAACCTTGTTAACAACAGCTCCATTACTGGCAATAGTGTCTGCGCCAACCACGACTTGGTCTACTTCATGCATGATATATCTAACTGCAGAATCAGGTATTTGTACAGCTGGAACACCTGCTTCAAGCAAGTGCCTCATAGTTATCCTGCCTTGGAAGAACGGTCTTGTCTCGGTAGAATACACTTTCCTAATCTTCCCCATCCTATACGCTGTAGTTATAACTGATACAGCTGCAGTGCTATGGCAGTGGGTTAACACTACCGCGTTGTCTGGTATCCTCTTAGCCCCTATCTCACCAATTTTTCTTACAGCATCAATGCTCTCTTGTATAAACTGTTCAGTAGCTCTGATAACAGTATTTCTAAGCTCATCAAATCTGTCTTCAGTGGTTAACAATCTATACATTACATAGTAAACAGCATTGGGTAAGCTTACAGCAGTTGGTCTAGTAGATATTAGTAGATCGGCTACTCTTGCCATGTACCGTTTAAAACTCTTCTCATCCCTAGAACCACTATATTCTAGAGCAGCGATCTTTAGAGCTTCAGCAGCTGCTCTAGCTATCTTACCTGCCCCTCTTATCCTCATAGTTTTTATACCATCAGCTATTTTAAGGACCTTTACAGGGATCTCCATCCTGGCATCACCCTATAATAGAGTCTATTTTCTCAAGAACCTCTTCAATACTCGGTGCCTTGGGAGGCCATGAGCCATAGATCTCCTTTAGTATAACGGGCAACGCTTGTGGTGCAAACAATCCATGCTCTGTAGCAATACCGTCTATATAGTTTGGAGGTGTTACATCATATATCGGAACACGTGCTCTATAGTTCTCTGGAAGCTTAGCTAGTATATCGGGAGTCATAAGTCTTCTCCAATCACCTTCAGGTAGTTCAACTAGTTCTCCAAACAATGTCTCTATACTAAACTTTGATGTAGGAGCTACAACAAATACTCTAACCCTTGCCTCATTAGCTATAAGGCTTATAAGACTTGTACCAACCTTACTTACAACAGCACCATTTACAGCAACAGCCTCAGCACCAACAAGAACCTTTGTTATATTCTTCATGAAAAACCTTACAGCAGAATCAACTATAAGCCTAACCTTAAACCCCATTTCATTAAGCTTTATAGCTGTAGCTAGTCCCTCCATGCCAGGCCTTGATTCGGGGACATAGAATTCCAGCCTCTTTCCCTGCTTCATAGCATTCTCTATAGTCTTTAATACACAGATACTGCGGCTATGGGTTAGAACTACATCACCATTAACCAGCCTATGAGAAGCAATAACTGCTGTCTCCTCGCACTCCTTTATAACCCTATTCCTCCATATATCAAGTGCGTCAATGATATTGTTTTTCGTGGTCTCAAAGTCAACTTGATCCTCAGCTCCCTCAGAGATTATCAATCCTATATCCCTCAACAAGTTATATACTTGGGCAGAAGCAGGTCTCTCAAGCTCAAGCTTTCTTACAGCATTCTTAAATAGTATTGCAAGATCCTTGTAGTTCCTAGTGGTTGCTGTGTTCTTGGCTAGATACTCGATAAACTCTAGTGTGTACTCACTACTTGTTAAACCTATGCTGTAGCCATTGCGGGCAAGGGCTTCTTCAAAACTGCTCAACTAGCTACACCTCTTGATATAAATAGGATGATTGAACCAAATTAAATATTGTTAAGCATATAGTTAATACTATAAGTTTCTCGTGAAAACATCTATTAATTCATAAAGCTTCTCTCTATATCTCTCCCTATCCCGCCCATATATTATGCCCCAGTCAATAGTCTTTAATGGTTTTTTAAGCAATCCTATAATGCTTGGTATATCAACCCCTATGAACCTACCCATAGAGCTGTAGAGCTCAACAGCTTTAACATATGTTTCGCCATCAAATAACAGTACCTTACCTGGAGCCACTATAGCTACATAGTTAACAGTCTTTAATGCAGGAGTTGGTAGTGCTGCATCATTAAAGCTTTCTGCAACAACAATATCGCTGTGCGCCTTTATGTAATTAAGTATATTTGTTAGAAATGCATGTAGCTTTGGCGAGGATAGTAGTTCGGGGAGATAATTGCTTCTAATAATAGTGTATTCCCGGATTTTGCTGAGAAACAACTGTATATCATGTTTAAGTACATCTAATGTTGTCTTATAATTATCCTCTACTAGATAGTGGATAGAGTAAGGCTTGTCTTCTATAAGATAGGTTGTTCTAGCTAGAATAGCCTGTTTTTCAAGATCCATTAGTATATCAAGATACCTCCTTGGATTACTGATGAAGTATTTTACATCAGGTGGCAGGATAAGTATGTCAACAGGGGATATGATCTCTATTTCATCAAGTAACCCTGCTGCAGATGCTAGTTTATAGGCGTCCTCGCCCACAAGCTTCGCTAGATCGATGCTGTGGAGAAGTGTTTCATATTGGTACCAAGCATTGTGGGCGCCAATAGGTTTAAAGGGCCATGGCTTAAACCCAATGCTTTTTAATGCATCAAGAAGCTCTAAGACGAGGGTCGTCTTACCAGCATCATATCTTAACAGGCCAGTAACAAGCACTATCACTGCTGTACACCCGTCAACTTTATCTAGACAGGCTCTATATCTGTATAATATGCAATTAGGTTAATATATGAGACACTATTATTGTTTATGAGTAAGTGGTAGCGTAGCCTACAGTAACTAGTATACACGACTTGGTGGTATAATATTGTCTAAAGCACTAGCGTTGTCAAGGATCTTCTTAAGACAGAAGTTATACTATATATTTATATCAATAGCTGTTATACTAGCTATTTCAACGATAATAGGTGGTATTATAGCATCGTCAATAAGTACATCATATATGTTCATAAGAATTAGTAAGGAAGTTCCTGTACACATCGTTGTTACATTAGACCTTAGTCCAGCAGGGACTAGCGTAACGGATACAGATATGGTATGGGAGTTTCTTCATAATGCAACAATATTTGCTGAAAAACTAGCTAACTCGCCAAGGATATCCAAGGTATATACAACAATATACATGTTCCTTACAACAGAGTTCTATAAAGTATACCTCATTGATAGAGCTTTGGGGGAAAGGAAAGTAGAGTTTGGCGTAACATACACAGTTATCTCATCACTTAGCAGCAGTGATAGAATAAGTATAGTTGATGGCAAGATAGATGGTATTGGAATAGGACTTAGGGATCTAGATAGTTCTATAGGGCATGAGGTATCAATTATACTAGTTAAAGATGGAAAGGAGATTACAATATATAATAATACATTATCCTTTATATTTGAACAAGTAAATCCATTAGCTAATATATCATCAAGCTTCTTCTCCTCAGGACCTATTGTAAATATTCCTGAAGAAAAAGGCATATACGTTAACGTAGATGGTTTAAGGGAGATCATAAATGGGAGCACGCCCTATTTAAAGACAATAATGTTTACAATAGTCTATGACATTACTGTAGAGAAGACAGCTATACCTCCACAGCCTGAAGCTATATCTAGTGTGTTAAATGATATAATGTACAATGAGATAGTGCCCATCGGTAAAGAGGTCTTTTCAGATAGATTATTTAGTATCGAGAGAACAGGTTTTGGGCCTGTAGTTGTTACAACGGGCTCTTCTGTTAGAGTTGATGATTTTATGTTGAGTATGGATCTTTCATCACCACTAGCAAATATTATTGGAATGCTTAGCTTTATAACATCATCTCAAAGCGTATCCGTTATAACAGGGCTTGCCCTACCAATACTTGTTTCCTCATGGTATCTACTAACTATAACTACAGGTTTACTTGCTGAGCGTATGAGGAGGTATATAGCATTAGCTATTACAAGGGGGGTTTCGGGGAGGCAGCTTAGGAGAGTATTTCTGATAGTTAGTATGGTTGTAGCTATTGTAGCTGGATTGCTTGCCTTGCCTTTATCATATGGCTTAGGCTATATGATGATTGGGTGGATTGTTGGTGAGCCAAGTAAGCTCTATACTCCTGATCTCGTATTCAATTATACAACCATAGCCATTGCTGTAATTGTATCAGCTATTCTAGCCTTTATAGCTCTTAGAAGAGTCTCTAAGTATTTTAGGGAATCAACAGACCTAAGTATACTAACCAGGCTCTTTGTACCACCTATTAGAGAGCCCTGGAACCTTGGAACAGGCATGAAGGTATTGCTCTTATTAAGCATATTTAAATATGGGTTATGGTTAACTGGTATGACAATGTTTGATTTAATGAATATGGCTACTAGGACAGGGAATATAGTGCTTGTTATACTTGTTGGAATACTCTTCCCTATAGACTGGTTTATGTCTATTCTAGCTCCATACATAATAACATATGTTCTTGTAATGTCTATAACTCATTCAGAGAAAGCTCTTAACTTCCTTGCAAAACATGTTACAAGGCTTGTTTCAAGAGATCTGAGTTATAGTGTAGCAAACTTCATACTTAAGGGATCTACGAGGCTCTATAGAGTATCATTTGTTATAGCATTAATTATAGCTGTAACAACTACTTATATCGGTATGTCTTCAAGTCTTGGTGCATGGATAGGCTCTTTTGTAGAGAAAATACAGGAAATAGGTAGTTCAACAGGTGCTCCAATATTCCTTCTCTCAGCATTGTTTGAAGGACAGATCGCATCCTATAGAATGACAGCATATATTAGTATATTCCTTGCAGTCCTTGGTTCAATAATTATAACGCTAGTATTATTAACTGATATGGATAAGGAACTAGCTGTTTTAAGAGCTCGAGGCGCAGGATTAAGGGATCTTGGTAGATTTGTTTATGGGGTAGTATTTACTGTTCTTATAATGAGTATATCTGTTGGATTACTAAGTGGGTTTATATGGCTTAGGGGAAGCCTTTCATCAGTATCATCTGGTATTGGCATAGGCTTCTTATCTGAGAATATACCTAAGCCTGCCATGGTTTTCACACTAAATGATCTCCTTTATCTCTGTATAATATTTGGTATACTATTTCTCTCACCCCTAGTTATAATCATGTTTAGCCAGAGGTATCCTGTTGCAGAAAAACTCCGTAGCCTAGTATAGGGTGGTATATATGTCTAGTGGTAGGAAGCCTGTGGTGTATGTAAAAGACTTAGTAAAAATATATAAAACAGGGCCTGTAGCGGTTCAGGCATTACGTGGAGTATCCCTTACAGTATATGAGGGAGAGATCATAGCTATAATGGGTCCCAGCGGCTCTGGTAAGACGACGTTACTAAATATTATTGGTGGTGTTGACAAGCCTACAGCAGGCTCTGTTATTGTTGATGGACAAGACATATCTTTTCTCCCTGAAAAGGATCTACAAAGATACCGCCTCTACAAAGTTGGCTATATCTTCCAGTTCTTTAACCTAATACCAACACTTACTGCACTAGAAAACGTTGTATTGCCGATGATCATGGCTGGCAAGAAACATAGTGAAGCTGTTGAAAGAGGGAAGGAGTTAATTAAGCTAGTAGGATTAACGGGGAAGGAAAAACGTTTACCAGAGGAGATGAGTGGTGGTGAGAGACAAAGACTTGCTATAGCAGTAGCTCTAGCCAACGACCCGCCAATAATACTTGCAGATGAGCCCACTGGAGAACTAGATATTGTTAATGCTGAGAAGGTTATGGAGGTAATGGTTTCCCTTGCTAGACAGGGTAAAACGGTTATAGTATCAACCCATGACCCAAGAGTTGCAAGGCTGACAGACAAAATATACCTACTTGAGGATGGCAGGATAACAGGTATGCATACTCCAGAAAAGCTTGCAGGAACAGCTCCTCTGCAGGAGGTAGAGCTAGAGAGAAGTATTGTAGATTATTTAAAGAAGAGGCTTGATGGTGCAAAGAGTGAGATAGAGTCTTTAACCAAGCTATTTAGGGAAGGAAAGATAAGTGTTGAAGAGTTTGTTGAGAAATATAGTTTACTAAAACAAACAATAAGAGTTATAAGAAGCGAGCTAGCTAGACTGGGAGCTGGTGTCGAAGGCTAGTTATAACTATATGTTTTTATTTTAATTCATAGTAACTTAATCTACAGTCTAGAAAGGGAGTAGGTGTATACCAGTGAGATATATAAGTGGTTTAGTAGCTATAATGTTTACAATACTTATTCTCCTCACACCAATAACTAATGCTACAATAGTGGATAATACAGTAAAGAAGGCGTTTATAATATATACGCCATACTTTAATGTAGATGATGTACTTACTCTTACAGGAAACCAGAGTAGAGCATACATAGAAAACTCTACAATAATTAAGGTTACTCCATCACCGCCATATACAAGCTTGTATTATGAGCTCTCCCTATTAACAGCTAGTAAATGGGATATAGTATCATCAATACCCCTAGACAATAATACACTACTGGCGAAGAACAAGAGCTTTGCATCACCAAGAGAGCTTGTTAACCAGGATTATATTAAAAAACTATGGAGGGAACCATCAACTGTTTTAATAGGCTTTCATGGCATAGATCCCCAGAAGTATGGGAGAGCTGTAAATTACTGGGAAGTACCCGGATCCAGTGTTATACCCCCTTTAATAATTTATGTTGAACTAGGTAAAGGTGTTAGATGGGATATACTAGATAGAGAGCTAACATTGTATAAGGAAAATGAGAGCTACAGACTTGTTATAGAGGATTTAGTAAATGAGACGATACCGCTAGATACAGAGGAGTCAAAGACTATATTACTAAATCTAACAGGTATAGAGACACCGCTAGATAAAGGCTTGTATTATATAAAATTCAAGATTACAAAATATAATGAAACCCATTATAGGATAATAACACTTGGGACAATAAAGCAGGACATTGGCTTTTCTGGAGACTACAAAGGATACACAGGCCCTATAACACCATCCCTGCCAAAATTCTTGCCGGAACTAAGTAGTGGTGAAGCAGAATGGTGTGTTAGAGAAGTTGTAAAGTTCTATACAGGGGTTACTAGATACCTGTTCTCAATATATAAGATCCAGGAGGTGACAATGTTAAACTATCCAGTAATAATGGATCTATATAGGTACAAGGATAAACTGCCAAGCGATCTATTCAATACATTACTTAATATAAGTTATACAGGATTGTTTGATCTAATAAGTAAGTCCCTAGAATTTCTTGGAAAAGATGTTACAGAGGTAATAGTATTCTCTCCATATACATATACAGAAAACTATGTTGAAGAAACAAACCCTGGTATAAAAATAGTTGCTCCAGGGATTCTTGAGTACTCCAGCCTAGCTGTTTCATTACTGAATAGCTTGAAGATAAACTATACTGTAATACACACTGATTCCACTTCTTATGTACTAGTAGATGATCCAATGCTTAGAATAAACGACATCGGAGGATACGGTTATGGATACCTCTTATTCCATCCAGGTACAGAAGGTACTAAGGATACAGTAATAGGGTTTGAACAAGTGCTTGGATACTTTACAGCATTTACATCTAAGGTGGAGCTAAGTATTCGTGATCTACTATCTATCATCAGTTCCTTGGATGAACTTAGAAGCGAGCTAGAGTATAATGTTACAAAACTTAATACAACAATAAAGGCATTGAATAACCAGCTTAACGATTTAAAGCTCAAAGTAGGTAACCTTAATGCTGAGAACAAGAATCTTAGTCTAAGGATAAAGGATCTAGAGGACCAGCTTAATGAGGAGAAGAAGAAGTTTGAGCAACTAAGCCTATATGCATCAGCTGGTGTTGGAGCCGTATTTGTTGTTGCAATAGTGTTAACAATGATTATTGGTAAAGTGTCTAGGAGGAGATAATGGTTTTTCAAAGAAATAATTATCTCTTCTCAACCTCTGTTATTTACCTGTTAATATTCTTGCTATCCTAACTAGGCTATATTGTTCATTAATCCAATACAATACTATGGCTAGAGCTATTAGTATACCGAGAGTATTTGCTATAGAGTTATTTGATCTATATATGGGGAACGCTGCCTTACCTTTGTAGAGAGGCCATAATGGGTAGATCCCTCTAGGTGTTAGAGCATCAAATAATAGGTGTAGAAACCATCCTCCTCCAAAGGCTATCAATATCCTTGTAACCCCCTCTACTGTAGCTACTTGGGTAAAGACTTGGCCCGTAGCATCCTGTATACTCGATATCAATACATATAGAATTAACAGGCTTGCACCAAGAGCGAAGAAATTGTGGAGGCTCTTCCTATGCTTAAACCTTAGATCGAGGTCTGGGAACCAGCCTCCAAGCCAGCCGAAGAATACTGTTGCAGGCAGTAATGTTAAGTAACCATTTGAAACCAGTACACCAAGAGAGAGACCTATTATTGAGTGTACACTCCTCTTCATCCCATACTCTCTCCTAGGCTAGCTACTTCTTTACTCTTCTCAAACTCTATATATCTTAATAGGTTTATAGCTAGGACTATTGCTAGGAGGAAGCATTTTATATAACTAGCTATTGATGGCATAGAATACTTGCCCAGAGGATCGTCAACAATAAACCACGTAAGTATTACAGTTGCTGTAGCAAGATCCTGTATTGCTAATATAGGCAGTATTACGGGAGTTGCTAAGAGTACAGCCAATGGGATGATCATGAGATTCATTTGTGGAGTATATACATAGGAGAAAAGTAGTGGGGCTACTAATACAAGCCACGATCTAACAATGATCTTCTCATCAGTAGATCCCCTAAGTTTAGGCAACAACACTAGTATCAATGATAATGGCATAAGGAACTTAGCTATACTAATAACAGTTTTATCCCATGGATTATCAGCTATTAATAGCCACCAACTACCCTCAATATACCATCCTAGATGATGGTTTAGGAAATCTGAGAAACCGCTTGGATTTATAGCCATTATAATCAGGAGTATAAGACCAGTAACTACTGCATAATATATTACGTCAATTGCTTCCCTCTTCTTCTCTCTTAAAACAGCTAAAGCAAACAAACCAGGATAGATCTTGGTTGCTGCTGCAAGGCCGAGGAGTATACCTGCAAGCTTCTTCTTATCCTCGAGAACGTATCTAAGCCCTCTAACACCTAGGGCTATTGCTATGATATCCCAGTTGTATATACCATATATTATGAATGATGGGAACACAAACAGTATATAAACAGGTATTCTTGTCTTTAACCTCTTGCTAAGCCATAGCATATCATTGGCTAGAAGTATAGTTGCTGACCCTGTGAATAATGTCTGTAGAACATAGTGAGCATAAACAGCCTTATCCCCTGAAAGGAATAGTCTTGGAAGAGTTGATATAGCCCATAGGATACCTACTAGAGGTGGGTATTCAAATTTATAGTGTATGTATGGGAGCCCATAATCCATTACATGGGTATACCATCCCTCAGCACTCCCACCATACACTCTATAGTATATGCTAACTACATCGCTATAGATAGATGGATTCCCACCCGGCATGTGGAGAATGAAGCTAAGCCCTATACTTATGAATATAAGTGTATATACAACAATCTCTAGCGGGCTAATTAATGCTTCAGCCTTCTCACTGGGTACGATAAGGATTTCTCTAACTTGTTTAATGAAATCGTTATAGATATTCCATATCTCGTTCCTAAACATTAATGCAGTAATAACAACTAAGTGTAGATAAAATACTGGAGCTAGCTGGGCTAAGTAGAAGCTATACTGGGTTCTACCTCCAAGGATCCATAAAATGATGTAGCCCCCATAAACACCTACTAGGCTAAGCCATGCATACCTATATTTTTCAAGCTTGAATACAAGGGGTGTAAATATTATAGCCATTACAGTACTTGCTAGGTAGAAGGGCCAGATCCCTCTAGCTACAATTGATTCCCCAGTGCTCCAGTAGAATAATGTGAAGCTATTCCTTCCCAGAAGCCAGTCCCATGGAGAAGATGCTGTAGGACAACCACTACTAGTACATTTCAAGCTTGTATGCCACTTAACAGCCCCTGTAATAGCTTGATCGAACCATGTATTAAAGCCTAAGTAGCCTATAAGTGGTAGAGAAGCTATTATCTGGATACCCAAGAATAATAGGAAATAAACAGCTAGATAGAATATCATACGCATGATCCTATCATTAAGCCTTGTTTTTAGAAACAAGTTATTCAGCCAATGGGGTATAAGTGAGAATAATCCGGAGAACTTTGCTAGAGAACTAATAATACCTGATACGATTGTTCCAAGATCTTTTCTAGAAACAAGTATGTAGAGTGTGAGGAGTGTGAAGAAGCCTACATGGATATCGAGCAGAGCAAGCACGCTCATAGCCTGGTGTAGGGGATCAAGTGCTAGGCCTAAGGGAGCAGCTAATGCTATGTAGAGAGCTTTCTCTCTACCCCAGTACTCTTCCAGTATAGAATAGACTACTAAGTATACTAGAACAAGCATAGCTACTCCAACAACCATGCTTGGAATACGCCATGCAAGAGGGTAGTCTCCAAGAACAAGCATAGATAATGCTATAAGATACTTTGCTAGAGGAGGATGTTCTGTGTTAAGATAGTTGTTTATATTTTCTGCATCACCATATCTCCAGCCCCTAATAGTATCAACAACTTTTTGATCTCTTGCCTCAAGCTCGTTGATGAAGCTATTAAGCTGCTCCCTGCTAGAAACCTTAACATATACACAGTTTGCTTTATCATAACTATCATCAACTATCTCAACCCCTAGCTCGTCTGCAACATTTCTTACTGTATCTAAATTGGGTTTCTTGGAAAAGAATACTGAGTAACATTCACCATATGGCGTCCATGGATCTACACCAAATACCTTATGAAGTATATTTCTAGCAGAATTAACATACCATACCTCATCAGATATATAGCCCTTAGAATTCTGTTTTACAAGATCCTCTTCAAGGCTTTGTTCAAATATATACGAATAATATGCAAAGCCGGCAACTATTATAAACAATAGTATTACTGGTATAATCTCTCTAGCTTCTCTAATAATTACTGGATACATAGTTAATCACTTAGCTAATTCTAAGCTTCTATGCATCTATTGGAGAATAAAATTGTTTTCCATATACTCTATGACCCATGCATACTGTAGAGCAACCGATTATTGACTGGCTGTCCCGAGCCTGTTCCAAGAGTTTCCCATGAGGGACTACATGTTCTTTTTATAAATAGGTGGTGTAGGGTTTTCCTGGTGGAAAAGGATGAATGGAGTAAAGTATACAGGATTAATTGTTGTAGCTATCCTAGCACTATCAATAATTGGGGCTGCATTACCAGTGACTAGTGCACTGTCTAGTAATACGTATCCTATATCCAGTAGTTCTATAGAACACAGTGTATCTATTAATAAGACAAGGGTTGCAGAGATCATTATTAACAGGGTATTGTATAAAATTGAGCGTGTAATGGATCTAGCTCAAGCATATAATATAGGGTTGCCTGAAAACCTTAGTAGTAGGGTTGATCAGGCTTATGAGCTAATTAATAATGCTTCAGTAATTGTTGATGAGAAGCCTTGTGAGGCAATAAAGCTTGCATTAAGGGCTGAGGCAGTGTTTATGCCTGTTGCCAGGTATGTTCTAGCTAATATACCTGTTGAAGACCGTGAGGAGATGAGGAAGGAGGCATTGCTAAGATCTATTGAGGCTAAACTAGATGTCATAGATAATATAAGGGCTAGGATTGAATGGCTTGAGAACAAGAGTATACCAGTTATAGATGAGGTTAATGACCTATTGGATGATGCAGAGTCTAAGCTTCTTGAAGCAGAATATATGGTTGAGGAAGGAAATTATAGTGTTAGTGAGGTAGCCCACCTTATAGCTGAAGCCTCTAAGGATATTGGTAGAGCTACAGCATTATTATACAAGTTTGCTGGCAGGGCATGGGCTGCTTCATCAATGGTTGAGCATGGGCTTAAATGCTTTGCCTACTCCCTATTCTCTGTGGGTAGAGCAATTAATGCTACTCTAGATGCTATTGGGAGTGGTGATAATGAGACTGTAAGCCTATATATCAACATAAGTATTGAGAGGATTGACAAGCTTGTACTATATCTTAACAAGTCTATAGAGATCATTGTTAATAGGACTGGTGAAACAAACTTTACACTAGCACTAGAGATTCTCCGTGACTCACTCCTAGAGGCTAGAGAACACTTGGTGATTGCCCAGGAATACCTTGGTGAAGGCGATCTATTATCTGCTGAGGCAGAGGCTGAGGAAGCATTTAATGTGTTAAAGAATGGTGCTGAACAAGCACTCCCATATCTAAGAGGACTATATCACCTACTTGAAAAGATAAAGGATTATGCTGAAAGGGCTCGGGAGGAGATTAGGGAGAAGTGGAGACATATTATTGAAAGAAAGGCTGCGCAGTTAATAATGTTTATTGGCAGAATAGATCTAAGGCTTCACAAAGCCTACAGACTATATCTTAGAGGAATCATTACTGAGGAGCAGTTTAACAACACCTTAAACAAGGCACAGCATATACTAGAGATACTTAAGAATAGGCTTGAAGAACTACCCAGGCCCCCGGAGAAGCTTATAGCAAAAATAGACGAGATCCTTAAATGGATTAATAGTGTTAGACCATAAATAAGATATCTTTTTCAATATAGCTATTCAAACTCTTTTTCCCCTCTCTAATTTATCGTAGGTAGTTATGGAAGCGGTTATAGAAAATATTTTAGCAACTATACCTCATGTAATCATATATTGGTGCTTATGATTGGGTTTAGGCAGAGCTGCTACATGTATAGCTTTCACGGCTCTATGTTTCTTCCTAGTATCTATTCCTATATCTCAAGCTTATAGCTTGGATAGTGTTGTAGTGTATGTATTGGCTGATGGCTCTGCTAAAGTAGTCTATACAATATCTATCTCTAGTCCTCCTGAAAGGGTTTCTTTAAAGCTCTTCGGCAGTCCATTGTATATTGAAGCATATTCTGATGACACAGTTGTCCCCGTGGATATTGTTGATGATACCGTTGAGGCTACTGGGCTTGGGGAAAACCTTACAATAAAATACTATACACTAGATCTAACAAGCAAGTCTGGAGATACATGGATACTAAACCTTGAAACACCCTATCATGTAACCATTGTCTTACCAGAAAATGCTCTAGTATACCGTATAGAGCCAGAAAACTTTACAGTAACCCTAGTAGATGGGGAGCCAGGATTTAGCTTCAACCCAGGCAGTATAACCATAGAATATATAC
>JAGGXK010000059.1 GCA_021163115.1 Desulfurococcales archaeon
GATCCATGAACTAGGCTCAATAACTACTTTGTAGTTTCCGGGGTCAACCCATAGCTTGTGTTCTCCTTTGTCGAGTGTAAGGCATTCATCATTAAAACAAACCCTAGTACTGCAACCCAAAACAACATCAACAACACTACTAACACCAAGTAATACTACTTTTTTGAAGCTTCCTCCTACTGCTATATGTTTTCCGTCTGGGCTAAAGCATACACTATATACACTGTCTCCTAGTTCTTCACTACTCCATATTGTTGGTGGTTGGGTGTATATTTTGGTTTGTGCTGGCTGGAGTATTATTGTAGCTAATACTATTATTGTTGTTATTAGTAATAGTTTCTTAGTTTTCATGGGGGTTTCCCTCTCTTTTTATTGGGTTCCGTGTTTTTGTGTCCATTCTATGTATTTTTTGATCTCCTGGGGTGTTGTTGCTGGTTTTACTTTATGTATTGCTTGGATTAGTTCTTGTCTTGTTACGGGTTTTACTCGGTATCTTGCTTTTTGTAGTTGGGCTAGGTTTTCTACTCGGGTTATTTGCTGGTATATGTCTGGGTTTGCTCTGCGGAGCATCATCATTACTGCTTCTTTGCATATGTTTCTTATGTCCCTCCCGCTATAGCCTTCTGTGAGTTCTGCTAGTTCTTCATAGGTTATGTCCTGGATCTTGAACCCTTTCTTCTCTAGTTCTAGTTTGAATAACTGGATTCTTGCCCGTTTGTCTGGTAGGGGGATGTAGATTCTTTTCTCAAACCTTGATATTATTGCCTCGTCAAGCATCCATGGCTTGTTGGTTGCTGCTATAACTATTACTGGTTTATCCAGCTTCTTTGTCTTGAATCCATCTAGTTCTGTTAGGAATGTCTGTACAACACCTGTTGCAGCCTCCTTCCCTGTATCACGTCTTGCTACAAGTGTTTCTATCTCGTCAAAGAATATTATTGAGGGTGCATGCCTGTAGGCTGCCCTGAATATTGCTGCTATCATTCTTGGCGAGTCCCCTACATACCTAGAGAGTACACGGTCAACACTTACATTGAAGAATGTTGCCTTCAACATATTGGAGGCTGCCATAGCAAGCATTGTCTTACCTGTTCCTGGTGGGCCGTAGAGTAGGAGTCTGCGTGGTGGCTCAAGCTTTACAGGGATCTCTGGTTTTGCGAGGCTATAGTATATAGCCTCCATTAAAGCCTTCTTAACATCCTCAAGCCCAGCAATATCATTCCATGTTACATCAGCCCTAGCTATAAGCTTCTCAGCCTCAGCATCAAACTCTCTGTCAAGCTTAGAAACCTCTGACTCACCTGTAGCTATCCTAGAAACCCCCCGAACCGGCCTAGATAGGGGCTTGGCTGGAGCACCCTCTCTTGGAAGCTGTGATACAGGGACAACAACACCCTTAGACAGCTTCCTTGCTAGCTCTTCATACTCCCTAGCAAGCTCCAGTAGCTCCCCACCACCCCAGCTCCTATACCTTGCAAGCTCCCTCAACAACTCAGCAACCCTCCTAGCCTGTCTTGAAGCAACAACACTATCACCCTCCCTTAAAGCCTTCTCAAGCCTCTTCTTAGCCCTCCTAACCTCGTCGTGGAGAAAGGATGTAGGGTCAATACTCAATACCTACCACCATGGAGGAGCAGGTTATGTGGGTGAGGTATGTAAAAAATTTTTGTTGAGTGGAAGCCCTGGATAGCTGATCCCTCCTAGGCTTCCTCCTTCTCTTCCTCTTCTTCCTTCTCAGAGATCTTTACTGCTAGCTGTTCCTCAACTGTTTCTGGGCTTAGCTCTGCCTTCTCAACCTTCTCCCATAGCTTCATTATCTCCTTGGTTGACTCATCTACTTCTACTCTTGTAAACTCTGCCCCAAGGATCTCGTTTATCTTGTCAATATTCTTGTCAAACTGTGCTTCCTCAAACTCTACTGTTGTTAATACCTGCATAAGCTTCTCAGGCTCAATACTCTTGATCTTCTCCCATATACCCCTCTCCTTAAGCCTGCTCTCCCACTGTTTAAGCCTTATTAGATTGGATAGTGCACGCCTCTGCTTCATTAACTTGTTGTACTCCCTAACCTTCATCTTTATATCAGCATCAATATCCTTGATCTTCTCAGCAATCAATAGTTTCTCAATATCACTCTTACCAATACCTTCTCTAAACAACCTCTTCTTCTGATCCTCAAGCTTCTTAATCTCCTTAGTCAATAATAGTATCTGGTTATCTATCTGAAGCCTCTCCTTCTCAAGATCATCTATCTTAACCTTCTCAATCCAGGGCTTCCTACCAAACAACTTACCTAGATCCAATATAGGCTACACCCCATACACACATATATTATATACGTACATGCATATATCTTGAACCCAGATTTATGGGAAAAAACATTATATAGAGCCTCCAAGCAACTGCTCCATAACATGGATCTCTAGCTCCCTACGCTTCCACCTCTCCTCAAGCTCCTTTAAAACCTTGTATTGTTGATCAGTTAGCCTCCTACCCTCCTCAATACTTCTTACAAGCCTCCTAACCTCACTAACAAGCTTTGGTGAGCCAAGTATCTCAAGCCTCCTCAATGCCTCAAGCCTTAGCTGCCTAAGCTCTAGCTCAGTCTTAAGCGTCTCCAGTATCTCCTTCTCAGCATTAAGTGTCTTCATAATAACCTCTCTCTCAACACCCTCTGCCCTCCTAAGGCTTTCCTCCAAAGCCTTGATCCTAGCCTCCTCCTCCCTAATCCTCTTCAACAACAATAATACAGCCTTATCATCCTCTGCAATAGTGAATTCCTTTGGCTTCCTACCAAGTTTTGCTAAAAGCCATGTAGTGAATACTGTAACTGATGCTGCAAAACCTGCTGTAGGCCCGTATAGATAGGCTATTGCAGGCAACAGCCTCTTATATGCCTCCTCTAAAACCTTTTTAGCACTAAGTAGTTGATCACTACTAGCCTCCACTACCCCTCCACCCCACTAGCCATTATCTCCTCTATAGCTTCTCCACTATACTTGAACCCGATCTCCTTGCCTGCAGCAACTACTTTACCATAACCCTTCTCCTCCAGCTCCTGGAACGCATTCCTCACTATATCAAGGCCTATACCCAGCTTCCCGGCAACCCATTTAGCATGAAGCATTGGTTCTGCTGGAGAATACTTCATTGCCTCCAATAGTGCTTCCCTGGATAACATGTATTCTACAACCCTGTTGATCTCCTCCCTAGGAAGTATAATTTTTACTACTTCATAGTTCTCCACGGCGGCAGGATCTCCGTGGTTATAGTAGATCTTGTTGGTTACAGGGTCTAGTAGATATAGAGTTAGGTTCTTGGATACAAACCCCTTTCCAGCACCACCTATTACAAACTCTATAGTCTTCCCAGTAAACCCTGTTGGACTAGATACAACAAGTAATGCATAATAGCCTTGTTCAACAGCCTCCTCGTGTATAGGCTTTATAGTATCAACTAGTTCTGCAAGAGATACTGGCTTATTGTCAAAACCATTTTCACTAAACCTGTTGCTGTGGACTAGCTGGATAGCATAGACAAGTATATCCTTCTTCCTAAACAATACACCCTTCTCCCGGGTAAAAACTAGGGCCTGAGATACAATAGGATCCTTCTCGGGATCACCATAGTATACTCTGTAGATATTGCTCCACTCCTTAACCCGTACCCTCCTGCCACTCCTTGGATCATATAGTTCAATACCATCTCCAATCCTATACCTTATCCTAGCAAAGAATGATTCACCAATAGCTCTTGCTTCATCAATTGATACAAGATGACCCTCACTCCGCCCCTCTAAAGAATCTCTAACCTCTTCAAGCCTCTCAAGTAGTATACGCTTCTCCTCCTCAAGCGTCTCAGCAGCCCTCTTATAGTTCTCAGCCTCTCTCTCAAGCTCCTCCATAGTCTTCCTTAGAGCCTCTATCTCAGCCTCCAATGCCTCTCTAGCACCAGCATTCTTCTCATAAACAGTCTTCAGCCTAGCTAGCTCCTGCTCCTTCTCACTTAGAAGCTTATAGGCATTCATTAGTTCTTCCTCAAGTCTTGTAAGCTTTGATACAAGCCTTGAGTATTCTTCTTCAAGCCTTCTACTCCTATCCCTTGCCTCCTCATATCCTACAGCCTTCTCCTCAACCCTCTCCAGCAGCTTGTATAGCCTATCACGCTCCTCCTCAAGAACCCTGAGCCTCTCCCTAAGCCTCTCAACCCCCATCTCCCTCAAAAGCTTCTCCCTAACCTCCTCCTCAATCCTCCTCCTAAGATCGCCTGCTTCAACAACCTTCTTAACAGCCTCCTCAATCTCAGAAACTGTCTCCAGTAAGCCATACCTGCGTATATACTCTACTACAGCCTCCTCGATCTTCCTCCTCCTAGCCCTATATTTTACGTTAAACCCGTAGAGTAGATCACCCATTAATGGGCCCCACTTCTTCTCCAGTATATTGTATTGCTGCCTATAATACTTCATAACAAGCTCGTATACCTTCCCCTCCCTCCTCCTGATAAACTCTACAATATCGTCTACACTAAGCCTATCAAAGATCTTGAACTCCTCAAAATCCATCAATATACCATACTCCTCATCCTTAAAAAGCCCAGTTATCTCCTCGTGATTCTCCTGGTTGAGCTTAAAGGTTGTAGCAAGGAGTAGCTGGGCAAGCCTAAACTTTCCACGGATAAGCTTGTCGATCTCCTCACTAACCTCTATACTACACTCCATAATATACCTCTTATACGCAGACCTAACCCTGTTCCATAGCTCGATTCTCTCCTCCTCACTAAACATCCTCCTAAGGCTCTCAAGATCCTCTCTAACAACTATCTCAGCAGGCTTAACAACAGAATCTAGATCACACACGGGATCCACTACCTACCACCCTCCAGGTAGGAGAGCTCACGAGATATACGATCAAAAACATGGGGTACAGCCTCCCCGAATCCTTCAACAAAAACTCTTAAAAAGCGATCACCATTAGACTCCTCAACAACAAACCTTAGATCCACTACACCATATCTACTTCTAACTCTATAAACTCTAGAGGAACCAAGATCGCTCACTAATACACCCTTAAACCTGGCCATAACAAAGTCTACAACACCCCATACATCCCTAATACCCCTAGAAACCCTGAATACCTTCTCTAAAACAAGAGGCTGGACAACAAACTCTGGCTCACCAAGCCTATAAATACTAACAACATCCTTGCTAAACCTACTATATAGGTCATCCAAGAACTTCACCATAACACCGGTATCAGCATCAACCAAGTAGACACCACTACAAAGCCTCCGAAAAACAGCAACACCTCTCCACTTCTCCAACAAGTAATCAAGACGCTTCCTATCCGCATCCCCAGACAATTCAACAACCAGTAGATACACCGGAACCAACCAAGTATATCTCCGAAATCGGAGTATAAAAACCTATCTCCAAATAACAACTATGAATAGAAGTTGAGAGACAAGGAGTCTAGTTGGTCTCTGATAACACTATACATAGTTTTAAGTATTTTGTTATATCAGTGTTTAGAGCCTAGGCCTAATGGGAAATATTTTATATGTGGGAACCCACAATAATAATCCGGTGGGAAACAATGGGCTTAGTTGTCTGTGTTGACTCTAAAGGTAGAATAGTATTACCTAAAGAAGTTAGGGAGAAATGTGGAATTAAGCCTGGCTCCAAAGTGCTAGTAGATGTTGTAGGTAGGGGTGAGATCTTGGTTAAGGTTATTGAGACTGATCCTTCTATGGAGCTGGCTGAACTGCTTGGGGAGTTCAAGCTTACACGTAGGGATAGAGTTGAAGCTGAGAGACTTCTCTGGAGGGAGGTTGGGTGAGGGAGAGGTTTTTAGTAGAAACAGATTTTCTCTTCGGCTTGAACGCTAGGGATCATCTATATCCATACGTGTTAAAGATCCTTGAGAAACACAGGAGGAGGGAGATAGAGATTACAGTATCCTCGGCTGCATCCATAGAAGCAGCACTTATAATGCTATCCCGGAAGCTACAGCTAGATATAGTAGTTAGAGCACTTAGATTAATGGAGGCAAAACTTGTAGAATACAAGGTTAACACCTATGCATCCATAGCACTAGAAGTCATAGCAAAAGCCCTTATCCTCAAAATGAAGCATCCAGAGCTAACATTTTTCGACTCCATACACATAGCATTATCAACAATAACAAACACTGTACTTATAACAAGTGATAAAACAATAGCAAAGGTTATGGAAGAGGAGAAACTGAGATATACAACATACCGTGATATAGTCCCGTAGCACCACAATTACTCCTTCCATACCTCATTAAATCTAGATTGATCTAGTAGAAACAACTATAATTTTTGTTAAGCTCTTGAGGTATATTGTTTAGTATCAAGAGTATTATATGACTCCTAGATCCCTAAGTGTAAATAAAACTTATTGAACAACTATGTGGGCAATAAATCTCTTATAAGAGTCTACTAAACAAAATACTTATCAAAGATCTACAGGAGAATAAGTATTGACCAGATAGCCAAAGAACTTACAAGATATATTTAGAATATATTAAGAAAGATACAGGAGTAGGTATTCTTTATACACAGAGACTGTTTATGATCTTATATTTGTGGTTATTTAGAAAAGCGTATTCCTTTATTATTGTAGTAGATATATTTATATAGTACTACTATATGGTAGTACTATTGGTGTGATGTTGTCTCTAGTTAAGGTTACTAGGAAGGGTCAGATAACGATACCTAAGGAGATTAGGGATGCTCTAGGGATTACTGAGGGTGATTATGTATTGGTTAGGATTGAGGGTGATAGGATAGTTATTGAGAAACCTGTTCCACCTGAGCCTGGGAAACCTATCGGTTCAGATGAGTACAGGGAATTGATTAGAGAGTTGGATGAGATGAGAAGTAGATGGCGTTAGTTCTTGATACAAGATTCCTGATATCATATATGTTTCCTCCAACACTTACTGATAGAGATGCATTAAAGAGATTCTATAGTGAGAAAATACTAGGTAAACCAGTGTTTATGACGGTAGTTACTATTACAGAGTTCTTAAAGATTGTTGGGAGGAGAATAGGGTTTTCTCAAGCCGAGATATGGTTGAAGCTATTCCTTAGATCAGGTGTAAGAGTAGAGCCAGTCACACATATTGACAGTATTGAAGCTGGTAGAATATTGTGTAGAGAACCAGATATACCTATAGCTGATGCTTTAATAGCCTCAATAGCGAAGAGGTTAAAAGCTATAATTGTAACAGATGATCCACACTTTAAAAAATTGGGAATAAAAACTATATGGTATAAATAAAAGCCTCTTTTAAGCAACAAGCTTAAAAAATTATCATAAGTAATGATGTAGCTGGTGCAATATAATGAAGCCTATTATTAGATCTGTTACGATATTCCTTGATAGGATTAATGATTGGTCTAGGAATAGTGTGGTAGGGGCTGTAGAGGAGGCTGTAGATGTTCTTGATGGTGTTGTTGAGGTTCTTAGAGACCATGGTTTTAGTGTGTGGACTAGGAGGTTGTCTCTGCCTAAACCACTTGCTAGTATCTATGGGGGTATTGCTGGCTGGGTGGCTGATACAAATGTATTAGATAAGGGTGTTCTTGTTAGTCTTGGTGGTATAGATGTAGATGGGGCTAGTGTAGAGGTTTTAGCAGAGGTCTTGGATCAAGGCTTTTATACACCATTGTTTCCAAGAAATAGCCAAGACTATAGAAGGTTTTCAGAAATACTTCATGGATTATCAGGTATTGATCCACTATACTGTACTAGGGTTGCTCTAAGTCTTTATGGTGGTTTTCTTGAAACACCGTATTTCCCATTGTCAACAAGTGTGGGTGGGCTTGGTGTTGGAATAGCCTTCCTCTACCCCCATATATTGGCTAGGGTTTATAGGGATGGAGGTGTTGAGGGGGTTACAGACTATGTTAGGAGGTGTAGTGTGGAAGTAGCAGGCTTACTAAGAGAAATTGCTCCTAGATTAGTTATGGATCTATCTATAAGCCCGTGGATGGAGTATAGTGTAGCAGGTTTAGTAAAAACAGTTACAGGCTCGGATCCATGGGAGCCAGGGTTCCTCCATGGGATTAGGTTGTTGAACAATGTATTAGAAGCTATTGTTTCAGAGGGTAAGCAGTTTACAGGATTCAATGAGGTTATGCTACCGCTTGCAGAAGACAATATGCTCAAGGATGCTGGTTATAGGGGAATGGTTAGAGCTAGAGACTTCCTACTATATTCAAGTGTATGTGTCGCAGGCCCGGACATGATCGCTTTACCCATGGATAGGGATAGGCTAACAAAATATATCATGGATGCAGCAGCAATAGCCTCCACTAAGAAGAAGCCAATGGCTCTCCGAGTAATACCGGTAGATAATAAACCCTGGGAGAAGATAGAACTAGGAATGTTCGGGAAAATACCAGTAATAGATTACTAGGAACTATAGATCAGGGTAATCAATAGTATCTCTTACTTTAAGTACTACATTTAAATAGTAGTACACTATATTTGTACTACTTGGAGGGATATTGTATGGGTATTGTAAAGGTTACTAGGAAGAGGCAGATAACATTATCTAGAGATATTTGTAATAAACTGGGGGTCTCCCCAGGAGACTATGTTAGAGTATATGTTGATAAGGATGGCAGAGTTGTTATTGAGAAAGCCCTAGGCATTGACCAGCTAGCTGGTTCTCTTAACCCCGGCTACCCTGTAAGAGGTCTTGCTGAAGAACTTGATAGGGAGAGGAAAACTGGTGAGAGATAATAGAGCATTCTATGATACAAATATTCTAATAGCATACTTATTTAGAGAGGAAAACAAGTTTAATGTTGCAAGGCATGTACTTAGAAAACACGCTGTAAAGGCTTTATCAATAATATCTATGCATGAGATCCACTTATACAGTATAAAATATGGTGTTGAAAACAAGTTTGTTAAAATAAAAGATCTAGTACACAGAGTGTTCAAGATCATATCCTTAAACCAGGGAATATGTGTTAAAGCCTCCTATTTAAGAAGAGACTATAAATTGCCAGAAGTAGATGCATTAATTCTAGCATCAGCAATATATACAGGGTACAAACACTTCTATACATTTGATAAAGACTTTGAAAACCTAGACAATATAAGAATAGAAAAAACCATAATACACTACCTGACCTGAAATAACCTCCTGTTGCATACAGGCAGGAAAACACGATTAACCAAGATTATAGAGTTGATAGGGCTCGGAACGCGGCCTCTCTGCCGCACCCCTCTCCCTACGGCCTACCCACGGGATGGGGAAAGCTCCTCATCGCCCCTTAGATATAAGTTATAATAGTGGTACAGAAAATATTTTGTTCTATCAAGCTTATTAGATATTCATAACTCTATAGAGGGTTTTTAAATAACTACCTAAGATAGGAATCAGGCCTAATAGGTATTGCCTAATTTATGATTCTTGTCTATCCCTAGTTCTAGTTTATCTGGTGGTTTGTAGAGTAGACCTGTTTTCTTGAGAACCTCCCTTCCAAGTAATGCTTTTCTAACTCCTAATGTTGTGTATGCACTACACATTATCTTTAAGTTATTGATCTTGATTAGTGCTTTAGAGACTCTAAGCTCTATCCTATTCCCTATGGCTGTCCTGCCAACTATTTTTGGTTCTTCAAAAAGGTTTAACCCAAGACTTATGTATGTATGAAGTGGGAGAAGTATTCCTCCCTGGAAACCTGTGTCAACCACAAGCTCTATTTCAACTTCCTTGTTGCCTAAGGGGTCCTGTATAGTGGTTTTAATCATAGGGATATAGTTTAGTTTGCTATCTCTAAAATAGATTTTCAAAATTATTTCACCATGGTAACCCTAGCTCTATTTCTTTCGTCTTCCTGTATGGGAGCTTGATGATTAAAGCATGTAGTTTACAGGTTTCTCTAGATCTCCTGGCGACTTCCACATAGTTGTTGAAAACCCCTATGAAGTCTCCATCACATATGAGGGCATAGCCTTCTCTATACTTTTTAAGTTGTGGGATATTCTTGTTGAATATCTTTAAGTCTTCTTCATATGCTTGCTCCAGACTAGCCCATAAGCGGGCTTCTTCATAGTTTCTCCTTTTCTCTATCCAGTAGCGGATTGCTTCTTCAAAGATGGATGCAATGGTTCTTCCTTCAAGAGAAGCATATGCTTTAACCATCCTATAGAGTTCTTCATCCATGTTCTTGATTGCAATAGTCTTAGTCTTCTTAACTTGGTTAAACTTGTTCATATAGATAACCTAGATAAACTAGGTAAACCGGGCTATATATGCTTTTCCAGCAATATTGCTAGATCAATAGCTTAAGCATTTAGTAGGGAATAGGTATAATTTTGTCTAAGAATATCTTGGATCACGGTAGTATTGTTGATAACATATCTGGATAACCTATTAAAGGTTGTATGCTTTGATGGGGGATCTTCCAGGTAGGCTTAGGCTTGATAGTTGGAGAGATATTGAGTCTAGGCTTCCTAAGATAACTAGGATGCTTAATCTAAGGTATAGTGTTAGGTTTCTTGGTAAGAGGAGGCTTGATCCCCGCCGTCTATATTCTACAGAGCCTGGTCTTGAGAGTGATAAGCTTGGCCTAGTTCTCTACTCTATGCTTTATAGGGGCTATGATGCCCCTATTGTTACAGTCCTTGGTTATGGTGGGAGACTGTATATTATTGATGGGCACCACCGTGCAAGAGCTGCGTTGTGGCTTGAGAGGCTTGTTGACTCCTACCTTATTGAAGCTCGTGCATATAAGCCAAGGGTTACAATGCCTTTGGAGAAAACCCCTATAATTAATCCCCCGGAAACAGTTAGTGAGTATGTTCATGTGCTGAGGCATATTGTGAATATTATATATTTTCTTGAGAAGAGCCATGGGGTTAGAGCAAGGGTTTGGAGGGATGTAATCAGGATAGAGGATCTATATGCTACTCAGCCTCTTTCAAAACCTGTTAGGGAGAAGTGGCATGAGGAGATGCTGCCACCCCTGGTTTATAGGTGGGGTAAGGAATACTATGTTGTTGATGGCCATACAAGGGTTTGTTCAGCTCTACTAGCTGGGTTAGAAGTAGTTGATGCAATAGTTTTTACATTGAATAAGGAGATAGGTTTGGTAAAAACATCTCATTCAATAGGATCTCCGAGGTTCAACCATAGTTATTGTAGGAAGAAAAATTAGCCTGATTCCTGGAGCTCCTCATACTCTCTTGTTAGTGGTGGACACCATTTCTCAGGATGCTTTACTCCATCTGGGCATCCCTTACCATGTCTTACCGGGTTCTTTATCCTGCTGAGTAGTACTATCCTGCTTGGTATGCTCTCAGATAAAACCATGTACCCTGTTTTCTCTGCAAGTTTTCTTGCAAACAATCTAACCTCTTCATGGCTAGGCATGTTTGCAGGAGATAACCTGCCTCTGCTCCTACCAATATACATGTATGCTTTTACTTCAACATAGGTTGGATTACCCTTCTCAACAAGTTTTGCAAATCCTTCAACATCTTTGTCAGACATGTTGAAGCCCTTTACAACTGTTATCCTGTATACAGTGGGGTTTTTGAAGCTTGGTATAAGCTCTACTGTCTTCTCAACAAGCTCCCAAGCCTTTGGCACTATAGGTCTGTTGAATTCTAGATACATCTTCTTATTCCATGCCTCCATACTAAGGTAGAGCTGGTTAGGTTCTTCATCAAGACCTGCTAGTATGTCTGGCCTAGGTCCATGGGTTACAAGGAATGTTGTAATTCCTCTCCTTCTATACTCCTTAATGAGCTCTCCAAGCCTTGGGTATAGGACTGGCTCTCCTGTAAGACTTATAGCTGCATGCTTTGGATCCATTGCCTCCCTATACATCTCTGGATCAGTATAGGGGTTGCCCTTGAACCCACTAATGATCCTCCTAAACTCTATAATACTCTCCTCAACAAGCACCTCAGGATCATCTATAACAGGTGGTCTAACCTCATCCCATTCAGCACCAATATCCTCTGGCTGGAGCCTCCAGCAGTGTAGGCAACGGTTCCAACACCATGCAACAACTGGTGTCATCTGGATACAGCGGTGGCTTTCAATACCGTACCAGAGGCATTTGTAGCAAAACCTTCTCCTAACAAGTGCTTCTTTTGTCCAGTAACACCTCTTTACAGCACCTATGGTTCCTATTAGATGGTATCCCTGTTTCTTAAGGATCTCATATATCCTCCTATATACTGGACTGCTTTTCCAGAATTCCTCTCTCTTCCTCCTAACCTGTCCCCAGTCAATACTTAGTCTAAGTAGTTTATCAGCCACTAAAAGCCACCATATACATGTATTGTTACTGTAGAAGGATTATTTTTTAACCCTAAAATACCTAGCTTAGAAACGTTAATAACAAGTGTTTTAACAGAGTATAATAGCTTGTGTTGAAGAAGTGATGAAGAGGGTATCTATAGGGATAATGGCTAGTGGGGGAGGTCATACAGGATATGGTAAAGCTATTGGTGAGGCTCTAAAGGATCTTGTCCCTGAGATAAACATTATCTACTATGTACCACGTGGCGATAAATGGACTCTTGAAAGAATAAAGCCTCTCTTATTCAATGGTTCTTCTATAGAATACATACTTAAGCCTAGGGAACCCTATGATCCTCTCTATAGGTTCCTGTTTAAAACACCTGCATCCATGGTTGAAGCACTGGCTAAGGTTCATAATCTCTTGTTGCTGGTTGCTACAGGCTCAAACCATAGCTTGTTTGCAGGGCTAGCTGCTATGGCTAAGAGGATCCCTGTACTCAACATTGAGGCTACAGATAGGATCATATATCCCTCTAAAACACCTCGTATACTATACAGGCTTGGTGCAATCACTCTTCTGCATTGGAGGGAGCAGAAGAAGCTTTATCCAAGGGGTATTGTAGTAGGCCCTATTTATGAGAAACCGAGATATAAGCCTACCAGCAGGGGCTACATACTAGTAACAACTGGTACAATGGGGCACAAAATACTGTTTGATAAGCTATTAGAGACTGGTATTGAAAACATTGTTTTACAGACGGGGAGAATTCCTCCAGAGAAGTATAGGGATAAGAAGCCAGGCTGGATCGTGTTTAGCTTTGACCCAGATATAGATAAGTGGATAGCTGGAGCAGAAGTTGTAGTAACCCACCAAGGTATAACTGCTCTTAACGCTGCCTTATCCTATGGAAAACCCGTGGTAATAGCCTACAACCCGTTATTAAAGAAGTCATCTAGTAGGGAAGATGCCATAGTGCTTGCTAGAAAACTTAATGCAGTATTCATAGACCCCCTAAAAACCAGCTCTAAAGAATTAGAGGAGGCCATACTAAAGGCTAGGGATATGAAGCCTAGGAGATACAGGAATGGAGCATATGTTATTGCAAGACATATTATAAAAATACTTCTAAGTCTATAGTATAAGTCTGGATGAAGAGAAATTCTTCACTGACCATGATCTTCTTGGATGAAGAAGGTTTCGCGCCCTGATCACTTATCTTACTCCTATTATATAAAAATTGATACTAGTCTAGAAGGATCAATCTTATAAAGGACTTATAGATCAGATCATATTGTAAAAGAAGATGGGGTGGAGAAGTAGTGGCTGAGAAGAAGACTGCAAAGGAGATAGTTTTAGAGGTGCTTAAGAAGGAGAAGAGACCATTAACGCCAAAGGAGATCCAGAAACTAACCAACTTAAACTATAATACTATAAGAGGTAGGCTACAGGATCTTAAGAAGGAGGGTCTAGTTGTTAGAACAGAAAATGGATGGATTTATAAGGAGTATGCTAAGAAGTAGCACTTAATCCTTGTAACCAATATATTTTTCATTCTACATACTTCTTTTAATGAAGTAATTGTATTAAAGAGACACTGGTACATATTGGTTGTAGGGTATGTATTTTGGATAAGAGGATCTTGTTTAAAAGTGGTGTTGGGGGTAGTAGGATCAATTATATGGTTAAGAGCTTCTTTAGCTCTATAGGTATTGATACAAATGAGTTTACTTGGTTTAAGAGAATCCATTGGTTTAGATATAATGATCTCTATATACTGGCTGGAGATATAGTTGATACTGGTTCTCTAGGTATAGATAGGCTCACAAAAACCTATACTGGATTATGGATAGGCTTCATCAGGAATGGAAGGTTTTATCCATCACCAACTATTATGGAGTACATCTACAAGACCATAGGAGGCTATAAGGCAGCAATCTTTGTTAATGAGGTAGGTGTTAAGAACTTTCTCTATGGAAGAGACTTGTTTGCGTCATCTATAGTAAAATATTATGAACCAATAGATAATGTTGTAGCAGTAATAGATAGTATAGATAATAGGGTTGTAGGTATAGCTGAGCCCATTGTTAGAGGTTCTGTTCTCAAGGAAGTACTTAAGGCTAGGGAGGAGAAGCCGGTGTACAAGAACATATTCGATCTAGGTCTTTTCCTAAGAGGGTTCTATTAATACCTATTTCTAATCACTGTATATATAAGATATAGAAATGTTTCTATACCTTAGGAACGTTGTATGATTTAGCATAGTTTAAGGGGAGGAAACTCTTTGGAGGAGTTATTGATTGTAGATGGAGTTTGGAAGAAGTTTGGAGATAAGGTTGTGTTGAAGAATGTAAGTCTTGTTGTCCATAGTGGTGAAGTTGTAGGACTACTTGGCCCCAATGGTGCTGGCAAGACAACATTGCTTAGAATAATATCTGGTGTGCTAAAGCCTGATCAGGGGAGAGTGTCTATTAAGGGATTTAATCCAGTGGATTCTAAGGCTAGGGCATTAATTGGTTTCTGTCCCCAGGAACCAGGGCTTATTGCTGATCTAACCGGTTTTGAGAATATGTTGTTTTATGCAAGGCTCCAGGGGCTGGATGGTAAGAGTGTTATTAAGAGGATCAAGGAGCTGTTAGAGGTAATGGGTTTAACAAAGGATGCAGATAGGCTTGTAAGGAAATACTCTGGTGGTATGAAGAAGAAGCTTGGCCTAGCAACAACCCTTATCCATGACCCAGAGATACTTATACTAGATGAGCCTACAACAGGGATGGATCCAGGTGTTAGGAGAGAGGTTTGGAGAATTATAGAGGAAGAACGTGAGCGAGGCAAGGGTATTCTTATTGCAACTCATTATATGGAGGAAGCTGATGCCTTATCTGATAGAGTATATATTATTGACCAGGGGAGGATCATAGCTAGCGGCTCACCTGAGGAGCTTAAATCAAAGTATGCACCATCATCTGTTATAATTGTTGAATTCTATAAACAACCCAGGGATCTTGAGGGTGTTCTCCAGAAAACTGGTTTAAAGTATATAGTTGATGGTGATAAAGTAAGGATTCATTCAAGTGATCCTGATAGAGATGTTCCAGGGATTGTAGCCTTGATCCATGAGGAAGGGGGTACGATAAAGACTCTCCATGTAGCTAAGCCTACTCTAGAGGATGTATTCCTAAAGCTTACTGGGAGGAGGATTGAGTAGAGATGAAGTGGTATAGGATAAAAGCATTTATTGTATCTGGTGTTAAGACTACTTTTAGGGAAAAGTCAGCCATATTCTGGATATTCATATGGCCCATAATACTAGTCCTTATGACAGCTTATGTCTTTATACCTCCTAGTGCTGGTCAGCCTGTTACACTAGATCTCGGTGTAGTAAACAATGATCATAGTAAAGCACCATTTAATGGTACAGCCTTTATAGATGTGTTGGAGAAGATAGAGTATAATGGTACAAAACTATTTAATGTAAAAATCTATGACAATGAAACCAAGCTAGTAGATGATCTAAGGAAGGGAAGGCTTGATGCAGGCATAGTGATCCCTGATGGTTTTGGAGAAAACATAACCTATACCCAAGCAAGACTCACAATCTATGTTAGTGGTGGCAGTATATATTCTATACAGGTAAATAGAGCTGTTATGTCTGAGTTCTTACACTTCTTCTCAATAAATGTTGGGTTGAAGAAGATAGAGATGACGATGAAGTATATGAACATGTCCTATGTACCAGCTAATATGACAACACAGGGGCCTTGGGGTAATAAGAGCTTTATAGAGTTTCTAGAGGAGTATTTTAAAGGGCTTGTCCTACCAGTTAATGCAACTATTATTGAGGAGACACCAGAGGCTTTATCATATAGACCGGCTATTGTTGGCTGGTATGTACTTGGAGCACTTGGTATGATGATGCTCTATTCTGGTTTCCTAGTAGGCGCTGTAGCTGTTGTTGAGGAGAAGGAGAGGGGCAGTCTTGAGAGAATATTGTCTACACCTGCATCTGAGACAGACATGCTTATAGGCAAGACCGTTGCAGGACTGGTAGTTTTAACACTATCATCTATAGCAATTATTGTTACAGGAGTATTTGTTGCTGGGGCAAAGATTACATGGAACCCGTTTGAGATAACTGATTGGCTTGTACCATTAAATCTTATACTAATAGGTTTAATGACTATCGGTATAGGCTTTATACTATCACTCCTAAGTAAGACAAGCCGTGGAGCATCAAGTATAGCTACAACTATTGGTTTACTTCTAGCATTTACAGCGGGAATATGGTTCCCCAAGGAATGGATGCCTGGGCCAATGAGGTTTCTTGCAGATATATTCCCTGTAACATGGGCCCTGGATACTATTAGAGACATTATCGTATATAATATAGGGTTTAATGAAGCCATAGTTGGTACGATACGAAACATTGTTGTAACAACACTAATATTCATGGCAGGTATAATGGCTTATAAAAAGGTTATAAGAAAGTATGTTGAACAATGACTTAGTTATACAGTATTTTCCATAATATCTCTTAGAGCTATTTTATTATAGTTTTATGTTTTCAAGAACCCTATATCTACCAGTATTTTTTTGTACTAGATACATCCAATACTACACTATAAGAGGAAATACTATTGGTGCATACTGTGGACCAGTATGTATTGATATGGGAAGCTAATAATAAGCGTAGAGAAGCAGTCATACCTGAGGGAGAGCATTTCCTAGGTAGATTGGCTGAAGCTGATGCAAAGGCTCTAAAAATAGATCATGATCCTTACCAAATATACTTCTATAGCTTATCTAAAAAGTTCTGTAAACCAACAGATCTCTTCTATTTTACTGTTAGCAGGAGACATTTGAAAATGTTTTTGGAGAGAAACAAGCTCTACATAATGGATTATGGGATATCAGGCCATGGAACAAGAAATGGAACCCTACTAAATAATATAAAGATCAAGTCAGGAGAGAAGATTCCTGTAAAAAAGGGTGATAGTATAAGGCTTTCTCCTTCCGGCCCTCTCTTTACCATAGGAGTGAAGAAGAAAGAGTATATAGAACTCAATGTAACTCCAGGAGTACCTATAGAGCTTCACCCTAGTATAGGGAGGGATGTACTCAACAAAGGCCTAGCATTAGAGTCTGCGGAATCCCATGGTGTACTAGTTATTGTTTTAAAAGATTTTAACAAACCTATTAATCTGGAAGGAGTTAGGCTTATACCAAACATTGTTTCAGAGAAGGAAAGGCATAGAGAAACACTAAGAAGGATGTATGGTATTCTCCTAAATAGTGAGAATCTTCTATTACAGAGAAAATACTATGAAGCCCTAGACATGGTTAAAAAATTAATGCTGGATAAATACGAGGAGAGCATAAAGAGTATTGGTGATAAAACACTGTATAGTAGATACTATAGGCTAAAACAGTTATTAAAGCATGAGAAGGAGCCTCCAGAAGATATTCTTAGAGCCTGTATAAAAGAACTCTATGCTCTATTAGAAGAGTACTAGAATACCATAGTGATCAAGCTTAACCACTGTATTAATTATTTTCTAGACAATACTAACCAATATGTACTATCACCATTACCTGGTTACTGGGTATTTATTAGAGATAGTTGCCCCCATTAATATGTATTTAGCATATATTTGGTACTCATAGTGTTTAGAGTAATACTTATATAAGCTCTTGTAATGACTAAAAATTCCTGGTGAGGCTTATTGGTTTTGGGGATTGGGTGAATAAGTTCTTTATTAAATATGGCGAGCTCTTCTTATGTATAATGAATTCTAGATGGGAGACAGCTGGAGAAGAGGTTGGCTATATAATTAGCCTATTTAAGAAACATGGTATAAACAAGGATGCCAAGATCCTTGATCTTGGCTGTGGTAATGGAAGAATATCTATAAATCTTGCTCTAAAAGGCTATAGGGTTACAGGGATCGATATTTCTCCATTATATATAGAGGATGCATTAAAGAAGGCTAGAGATTATGGTGTAGAAGATAAGGTTGAGTTCTTTGTAGGTGATGCTCGTAAGCTTAAGGAGGTTATTGGTGATAGAAGATTTGATACAATACTAATGTATTGGACAACGATTCTTGGATATTATGATGAGGAAACAGATAGAAATATTCTAAGGCAGTGTAGAGACGTTGTAGGGGATAAAGGCTACTTATTTATATTGAATACTGCTAGTAGGGATAGAATAGCCTTTATCAGCTCCTTCATACCTGGGCCGGAGTACTTTAATGATCTAGGGGATATGGTAATGGTTGAGAAACCAGTATTTGATCCAGTAAAATCAGTGTTAAATAATAAATGGGTATTCTATAGGAAAGATGGCAAGAACCTAGTATATGTTGATGAGCTAGAATTTACATTAAGGCTATATTCGCTCCATGAAATAGTATCCATGGCGAAGGAGGCTGGATGGACTTTTATAGAAGCATATAGTAGTTTAAAGACTTTATCACCATATAGGCCCGTGCTAGGAGGGCATAATATTGTATTTAAGGCAGTATCCTAGTTTCCTAGCTCCTTTATATTACAACAGGTATGTTTGCTTTGATCCTTATTTCATTGAACTCATCTATTGTTAAACCAGCTATTCTTGCAGCACCCCTTCGATCACCTGTTTCTATGTAGTAGATGAGTGCTGTTTTTATTTTGGGTGGTTGTTTGTTTATGTATTCCCAGTTTGCATGTTTTCTCCTAATCTCCCTAGCCTCAATATCCTCTTCCTCCCATTTCCTTAAGAGTTTTTTAGGTATGCTCATTGTATCTACCTCTTCAGCTACAGTATCCTTCTCTTTTCAGCCTATTTACTGTATTTTCTAATCTCTTTCTTGAGAAATAGTGTTTAGTATCAACAGTATATTCTATGAATGGTTCGATACATCTATTTGTAGTTATTAGTTCTTCTTTAATAGCCTTTTCTAGTATTTCTAGTGCACCAAGCACCTTTAGGTTAGAGAGTCTTGGATGAAGTTCTGCTAGTCTTAAAGCACCCTTGTTCTCAGTTAGTACGGGGATGCCTAGTACTACCCCTATGGCCAAGGCATAAAGCTCTGGTTCATCAACCCGAGGCACTCTTGGATCATGGATTGCATATGATGCTAACTCCATGACTATTCTCTCAACAGGTGTTGTTATAGGATATATTGTTAAATAATTATTTGTTATAAGATACGATATGTATTCAAGTGTTAGATCACTCTTTATTTCATCAAGGATATGTCTTGTAACAACTATTTTTCCCAACAATTTTGTAAGTATATCTCTCCTCCTATACCTAGCCCAGTCTATTAGGAAGCATGTATCGGCAACGGCTGGCACCATTCCTTCACCTAGCTATAACTATAACAATCTATGTAACATTAGGTATGTTTGCTTTGATCCTTATTTCATTGAACTCATCTATTGTTAAACCAGCTATACGTGATGCTATCCATAAGTCTCCAGTCTCAATATAGATCATGAGTGCTGTTTTTATTTTGGGTGGTTGTTTGTTTATGTATTCCCAGTTTGCATGTTTTCTCCTAATCTCCCTAGCCTCAATATCCTCTTTTATTGGTTGGGCATGGGCCTTCATGAAATACCCCTATTAATAACTATATCTACTAGCGTTTAATTATCTTAGAGTATTGGTTATGATATTATATCTATTTTATAAAGGGATATATTGGTTCTAAAACATACATCATTGTTGTATGGTCTGGGGGCTTGGATTGAGTTGGAGGAGGCGTTTATACTCATTGATCTTACGCTGGTTATATTGTTTGCTAAGTTGTTTGAGGAGGCTATGACTAGGATTAGACAGCCCCCGCTTTTAGGTGATTTATTGGCTGGTATGATTATTGGTCCCACTGTTTTGGGTCTTATCCGGGCTACTCATAACGTAGAGGCTATTGGGTGGCTTGGTGTTGTTATACTTATTTTCCTTGCGGGCCTTGAGTCTAGTATAGAGGATTTAAAGAAATATGGTATCCAAGCAATAGTTGTTGCATTGGGTGGTGTTGTTGCTACTTTTTCCCTAGCTTTTCTTGTATCAAGTTATCTAGGCTATGGTTTTGCTACAAGCTTGTTTGTAGCAGTTATTCTTGCTCCAACAAGTGTTAGCGTAACTGTTGCTACGTTGATGAATCTTGGTATGATTAGGAGTAGGGTTGGGGAGATTGTTATAGGGGCTGCTGTCGCAGATGATATATATGCTATGGTATTGTTTGGTCTAACACACTCCCTTGTTATAGAAGAGTCTATATCACCTACATCACTCTACCCTATGGCTATAGGCTTAGTATTTGTTCTAGCAGTATTCCTCCTGCTCTATAAATACTCAGATGCTATAGTAGGTGGTATTGCTAGGAAGAGTAGGCTTATGGATGCACCCCACAGCCAGGTACTGATTATAGGATTAGCTACCGCAACTATAACAGCTTATTTCAGGCTAAGCCCTCTTATAGGGGCTTATTTTGCTGGATTAGCATTAAGTCCTGTGGTTAGGGGTCATAGGCTTGAACATTTCTATACATTACTAGTAAACTTCATAAGCCCCTTCTTCTTTGTATATGCAGGTATACTCCTTGATCCATGGAGTATACTAGCTAGTATAGAGCTTAGTAAAGCTATTGTTGTTACAACACTCATAGTCTTAGCCGGGGTGCTGGGCAAGGTTGTTGGATGTGGTTTGGCTGCAAAGCTATCTGGTTTAAATACAAGAGATTCTCTAGCAATAGGAGTAGCAATGATGCCTAGAGCTGGAGTAGACTTGGTAATAGCGGTAAC
>JAGGXK010000033.1 GCA_021163115.1 Desulfurococcales archaeon
AATTTATGTAAGGTATTAATATTAACTAATTTATTGTAATATACTGTTAAAAGAATATGCTTATGAAGATTTATATTATTATAAGATTAGAACAGAAACTTTTATTATAATTAGTTAAGGAAGTTTATTGCTAGTTCTACAAGGTGATAAGGACCATACTCTAAGCCTTGTAGGATATACCCTAGATAGGAGCCCCAGTGCCATCGGGCTCGATCACCACCCATGACCCCATAAGGATACCAAAGTTCCTATAGACAAGGGGAAGCTATACTCTCTAGGGACAAACAGCTATCACTATATGATATATACTGTTTTAGTTTATCAGATATACTTGATATTAGAGATATGTACTAAATGGTTAGAATTTTTAATTATATAGTTTATAGGCAATATATTTTATATTGTTATTCTAATATATAAAGTTGGGTTGGAATTATGAAGTCTTTTGGAGAATTAATATATACTCCTGAAACTGCTTCAGGTGAGGCTATATCAAAGGTTGAGTCTCATACACCAAGAATTGATGCACCAGATACTGTTAAGGCTGGTGAATTGTTTAAGGTTAGGATAAGAGTTGGGCCCCATCCTAGTAAGGTTGAGCACTCTATTAGGCGTTTAGAGTTATACTTCTATGAAGAAGGACGGGGCTTTAATCCTGTACTAGTTGCATCTATGGAGTTTACTCCAGTATATACAGAGCCTGAGGTAGAGCTATCTCTAAGACTCAATAAGAGCGGTATATTATATGCTATAGGGTATTGTAATCTTCATGGACTGTGGGAGGCTAGGAAAGAGATTAGGGTTATTAAATAAACCCTCATAAGTGTTGGTATGGCATGTCATCTAGTACAATAGATGCTGATACTTTAAAACAATTTCTTGGTAAAGCTATACAACAATATAATAAACATCATGCACCAGAAGCTATAGCTAGGATAATAGGAATAAGGAGTAACAAGGAGGCTATTATAGAGTTTAAGGGATCATTCTGTAATACATGTGGTATTAGAGACTGGCTTGAAGATCTAGCCTATATACTAGAGGATCTGGGGATAGAGGCTAAGCTCAAAGAGATGATCGAGCCGGGGGGATGAGTATACCAGGATAGGGTTTTTATTATAAAGAGGTTCAAAAGGAATAAAAGAGACCATGGTATGAGATCACAATAATATGAGCATAATGGTTTATCTTGAGGTGTAGTGAATGAATCTTGACCAAAAGGATTTAAAGATCCTTGAAATACTATGCAGGAATGCTAGAACAACCTATAGTGAGATAGCTAAGGCTATTGGTGTAAGTGATGTAGCTGTTATTAAGAGAATTAAGAAGCTTGAGCAAGCTGGTGTTATAAAGAAGTATACAGTAATACTTGATCCTAGGAAGCTTGGCTATAAATCAGTATCAATCACAGGTATAAATACTGAGCCTGAGTACTTGTTTAGCGTCCTCTCTTATCTAAAGGAGAAGGACTATGTAAAATATATAGCATTAACTTCTGGAGATCACTCTATAATGACTATTATATGGGCTAGAGATGGAGATGAGATGGCTAGGATCCATGAAGAGATTTCTAAGCTACCTGGTGTAACAAAGGTTTGTCCATCAATGGTTCTTGAAGTTCTTAAAGAGGATGTAATTTGTTAAAAATAATAATTAACCTACTTCTATACCTAGTAGTATAGATGCTATTCTCCCAACTATGAATGTGAGTGTTGCAGAACCAAGTCCTGCAACCACAAGCTCCATCATCTTCGCCTTTATGCTTAGGCTAGCTGAAACAGCTATTATAAACCCTGTTATTGCAAGCATTAATGCAGCTATTAGGAACGACAAGGGTATTGCAAGAGTTATTGGCAGTAACAGGAAATATGGTGTAAGGGGAACTAGTGCACCAACTATATAGAACACCCCTGTATATAACCCAGCCTTTACAGGGTTCTCTAAAGCCTCCTCACGTAAACCATACTCCTCCTCTGCAACAACCCGGCTAAGCAACTCCTTGTTCCTACTAGCATCCTCTGCAATACTCTTTGCAGTCTCCTCTCTAAACCCCTTCTTCAACATGTAATCTACAACTCTCCTTGTAAACAAATGGGAGACATACCTTGCTGCAACCCTTATCCTAGACAATACACTCATTCTAACCTGTCTCTGCGCACGGACACTAGCAAAGGTTCCAAGCCCCATTGATAAGGAGCCAGCTATACCGACAATAAGTCCTCCAAGAGCAACAGGCAACGGTGATCCATAGGCTCCTGCTAGACCTGCTGAAACAGATAGTATCTCAACTAATCCATCACTCATACCTAGAACTGCATCTCTTACATGGTCTAAGAAATCCTTAAACCTAGACTCCTCATCAGCAAACTCGTCTTCATGGACAAGCTCGTCTTCAAGAATCTTTATAAGCCTCTCCCTTCCATCATGGTCAAGACTAAGGTCTTCCAGTATCTTTGAATAGATCTCAACAGCATTCCTCTCACCAAGCTCCAGGATCTTTAATGTAAGGCCGAGGCCAAGTAGTCTATACAGTATTATATAGAGGAATAGTTTAACCCTATTTACTTTAAACCTGCTTGTATCAACCCCTCTCTTCTCAAGAAATGATCTCCAAAACTCTGCGTGTTGCCTCTCCATTTCTGCAATACGTTTAAGTTTTTCAGAAACACTTCTACCCCTATACATTCTTGAGAGATTCTCATATATTGCAGCTGAGTACAGCTCATCTAAAAGAGAATCAATGCCATATCTTATTAGATCATTCTTAACCAATACAGCCACCGATTAGAGATGCTATCCAATGAGCCTGTCTAGAGCCTTCTTTACCCTCTCTAAATAATCTTTGCTGGGCATACCCCTAAACTCTATTACATCAACTATATTGAATTCTGGAGCAAGTATATCCTGGAGCTTCTTTCCTGCCACCCCGCCCCATCCATAAGAAGATATTATCAATACCTGTTTACCTCCACCAACCTTGTGCTTGATAACCTCAGCAACATACCTTATAGTTGGGAAAACTCCTGCTTCATAGGTTCCAGCACCAAATATTATTGCCTTAGAATCAATCACTTCACTAACTATATCACTTATAGAAGTCTGCTCCTTATCAGTAAACTTGAATACAACTGGCTTAATGCCATTCTTTCGAAGAACTTCTATAGCATATTCTATAGCTTTCTCTACAAATCCATACATAGAACCATATATTACAACAACCTTGTTATCTAGAGGCTCTGCCTTACCTATTCTTAGATAGTAATCTATTATTCTACCTGGATTGTTTCTAAAAACTAGGCCGTGGGCTGGAGCTATAATTTTTATATTGAGCCCTAGTTTCTTGATCTTCTCAATATTCCGTAGTATATGATTTCTATAATAACCGATAATGTTTGCAATATATTTTTTCACATAAGACATATAGGATTTAACAACCTCCCTGTTATCATCAAATATTGTTGAAGGAATACTATAGCCTCCAAAAGCATCACATGATAGTAAGACACCATAGTCTTCTAGATAAGTCATTATAGTTTCAGGCCAATGAAGCCATGGTGTATGTATGAACATGAGCTTCTTATCACCAATATCCAATACCTCACCATCTCTAACAATTCTAAATCTAGGCTCTATACCATAGAATGATTTAAGCATCATCTTAGTTAATGGATGCCCTATAACTATGGCTTTATACCTGTTTGCCTCAAGAACCTCTTTAATGGAGCCACTGTGATCAGGCTCCATGTGATGAACAACTATATACTTTATCTCCTTAGGATCAACAATGCTTGATAAAGACTCTAAGAATAGCTTACTATAATGGTGCTTCCAAGTATCAAATAATATGTATCCCGTACTAGTTTTTAATAAATAAGAATTATAAGTAATACCCTCGGGTATACTCCATAAAGCTTCAAAATACTTTATATCTTCATCATTTACTCTAAGAATATATAAGCCATTAACTATCTCATCTATAAGGACTTTAGACATTGGAAGACATCCTCCTAGATCATATAGTATAGATATAAATCCTAAAATAGTATTGTGAAAAAGTTTTTAGTGTACTAAAAAATTGTTGTTTATAATCTACTGGATATAGAAATATTACTTACTAGGTTTTGCAGCTCGTTCAATAAACTTTCTTGCTTCCTCAACTTCCTCTTTAGGTACCTCTTTATGGCATAACCACCAGTCAAAGCATTCATACTTCTTCATTCTCTCTGCAGCTTCTTGTACAGTAGCTGCTGGTGGTACTATTACATGATCTCCAACAACCTCATTGTTTGGCCAATTAGCTGGTGTTGCTACACCATACTTGTCTACAACTTGTAGAGCCTTGACAAGCCTTAGGATCTCATCCATTAATCTGCCAACATTTAATGGATAATAGAGTATTGCTCTAATAACTCCATTAGGGTCTACAACAAACACTGCTCTAACAGTATGGGTCTCGCTCTCAGCATGAAGCATACCTAGCCTGGATGCAACCTTGCCCCCGGGATCAGCTATTATTGGGAAGGGTATTTCTACACCAAGGTTGTCCTTGATCCATTCAATCCACTTAATATGAGCAAAAGTACTATCAACACTGAGACCTATAAGCTCTGTATTAAGCTTCTTGAAATCCTCATAACGCTTAGCAAAAGCTACAAACTCCGTAGTACATACTGGTGTAAAATCAGCTGGATGGCTAAATAATACAAACCACTTCCCCTTATAGTCATCAGGAAGCTTCTTCAAACCATGGCTAGTTATTACAGTCATTTCAGGGAATTTCTCTCCAATTAAAGGTATTTGACCTGGCATATGTTGCTCACCCACGGAAGAATACAGCTTTACCCGATTTATAAGGGGCATACTACTGGTAGATCAGGGTTATCCAGGTTAATAGTTGATCTATGTGGATCAAAGTACATTGACAAAGCTTTAATGATAACACCTCTCCTAATGGCTTCTCCCAGCAACTCCTCTATTACTGGATCACCTTCTCTATAAGGCTTAAAGGCTTTCACACCAGGAAGGGCGGCTATAAATACTATTGCAGCATAACCTCCGCCTATAACATGGTTTATTAGTTCCTTGATATGTCTTCTACCCCTAAGTGTTGGGCAGTCTGGGTACATAGCATATATATGGTCTCCTCTTAAAACAGCACTTTTTACTTCTACAAAGACTCTCCTACTACCACATTCTACTAGATAATCAAGTATAGAGTCCCCCAGCCTTGGATTCCTTTTAATAACCCTACATCCAGTAAACCATGATATCATATTCCTTGATAATGCTGCCTCAAAAGCCCTCATCTGTAGCTGGGTATCAATTAAGGTTGCAAAACCCTGGTCTTCTACAGCAAACAATCTATAACTCGTCTTTCCTCCTTCTTTTAAGAGACAGAAAGCCCTCTTATTCCTAACCATATACTCCTTAAGTCTACCAGTATTATTAATATAAGCCCTAGCAATATCTCCTGAAACACATACTTCAACAACGAATCTATTTAATCTCTTAACAATATTACATCCAATCCAAGGCCTGATCTCTAACAAAGATACATCCAAGAGAATGCCCCCTGAGTATTAATTCTTTGGTTAAAAACTAGATACTAGTGATTATTATATAAATGTGGCATTTTACATAACTGTGGTTAAACCTGCTAATAGAACTAGATAAGTAATTAAGATATGGGTTAATGTAACCAACTATACTCTCTATTAGTATATGAAATATTTTGCAGAAATACTTAGTTTAATCTAAAAATACTTAAGTCTTATCTAAGATCTAGAATACTTGGTATTCATGGAAGAAAATATCTGATACCTCTTCTCCTGATACTGTATAAGCCGTTTATCAGTATACAGTTGCTGAGTACTAGCTGCATCAAGATTTAATGATACTAGTAGATCCTTAACACTCCTACCAGCTGGGTCTGAGCGGAAACGTTCTTCTACATCTATAAGGCTTTTCTTTTTAAGCTTATTCAGAGCTCTCTTAACCTCCTTTATATCAACAGGTTCCTCTCCTAAAGTAAGCCTAAGAGCTGAGACCTCGCTAGCTATCTCCCAGCTCCATAGCCTCTTAAATAATAATAGAACTCTGAGAATATCCCCCATTAGAATATCTTCCTTGCTATTAGAAGATAATATCTTGGATAACTCATTAACCATGGAGACCACCTTAAACATGAACTCTATTGTTTAATGGATTAAGGATGCCTCCTTAATAACCTTATTGACTACACAATTATTTGTCATAGTAATAGTTTATTTAGGTAAAGATAATTTATAGAATTAGTAATCCACAACAATACATTAGGTTAACTAAAATTGGTGGATTATAATGGCTTTCAATATTGATAAAGATGAGTTAAGGAAAAAGCTTAGAAACCTCTATGATCTAGGTGATATTGCTTGGAGCTATTTTATTAGAAACATTATTGCTGCAGTTCTAATACTGTTTATATCATTTGCAACAATAATTGTATCTACCCAAACACTACTTAGAAGAGGTATACAAGCTGATGTTATTGCGGATCAACTCATGAATACGTTCCTAGTAATAGGGCTTTCGGTAATCTATATAACATTGCTAATAGTGTTTCCTGTTGGCTATAAATTTGTCAAGAAAGCCTATAACTATTATAGAGACTTCCGTGATCTAATCAAGGCAGCTGAGTTAGCAGATAGTGCAGCATTCTCGATTGTTAAGATAGACTATGAATTTAGTAGGGATGAATATCTATTATACCGGATCCCGAGTGATCTTCCTAAGAAATATCTTTATACATACATTGCAGGCGCTATAGCCTCAACAATATCAATATACTTGATAGCAATATCCATTAAGAGCTTCGTAATAAATCTCAACATAAATACTATGAGAAGTATTGATGTTGTTGATCTATTTATACGCTCTCTAGCATGGAATCCATGGACTATCCCAGTATTCATAATATCCTTTATAATAGGATTGCTCTTTTTATACTATTACGTAAAATTCTTTGAACTGCTATGGAGCGGCTATGGAGTACATGAAGCATCGTATATGATGTATATAGTAATAATAAACTATATCATAAACATGTTATCAATATTTATACAAGTACTAAAGAATATAAACACACTGCTTAGCCTGGTAACACTATTACTCTTATACATCATAGCGAAAAAGTTGCAAAGACTGCCACAAAGACTATCACCGCTCATAGAGAGAGCCATAGAGTATACTCAAGAGAGTATGTAATTTTTAACAACTAATTATTTATCTAGATCATCTAAGTTTATTAAGAGCTTGAGGTTTGATAGAGCAAGTTAACTATGTAGCAGTATTTCTTTTAGGGTGTTCAAGAATATTCTATTCTCTCTCCTATTACCTATGGTTACCCTTATTGCGCCTTCACCAAGGTGGCTATAGTCCTTCACGTATATACCGTGGTGCTTCAGTTTTGAAGGTATATTCTTTATACCTGTAAATATTAGGAGGTAGTTTGCAGAGGATTGGGGGGTTTTTAGTCCAAGAACCCTTATTTTCCTCCGCAAGCGTTCTCTCTCATCTATAATCCGTTTTACAATTCTATACATGTAGCTAGAGTTTTCCAGCGCCTTAATAGCTCCTGCAAGTGCGGGAAGTGATACTCTATACTGCATACCATAGAATGCCTTAAGAGCTCTCTTACCAGCAAGAGCATATCCTATACGAAGACCTGCAAGAGCCCATGCTTTACTAAATGTTCTAAGCACGATAAGATTATCATAGGATTCAATAAGAGATGCAGCTGTTACTTTTGAGAACTCGTAGTAGGCTTCATCAATTACTATGATAGGTTTTTCCCTAGTTTCAATAACTAGTTCCTCGATCTCCTTGGGTTTAACCATGATCCTGCCTGAGGGGTTGTTTGGATTGTCAATGTATACTAGATCAGAGTTTTTACTATAGGTAATTAGCTCTCCTAGATCGATAGGTTTATCACTAAAGTAGTCCATGCTAACCAGCCTATACTTTATGCCGTGTAGCTTCAATAACTCCACAAATACATTAAAACATGGATAGACAAGGGTAACCCCCTTATCTCCAGCAAACATCCATGTAACTAGTTCAAGCATGTGATCGCTACCGCCATTAACAACTATATGACTTGTAGATACCTCGGTATAATTTGAGAGATAATAAAGCAGTCTATCATATAGCTCCCTTGAAGGATACCTGTTAGCCTTGGAAACAGTTTTCCTTATTTCATCAAGAACAATCCTTGGAGGCGGATATGGTGATTCATTTCTATCAAGCCTGATGATATTATCCACCAAAACATGCACGCCCCCAATTAACAGGTTTAGAGATTGTATAGTTCCCAGTAACTATGTTTTCCTTGATGATATAATAAGGTATAGTAGATACAGTGCCTTAGCTCTAGCCCTTATATATCTCTCTATAAGTTCTCTAGAATAATCTGTTAAAGAAGTATATCCCTTCTCCTTTATCTCTACAACCTTCTTATGTATTCTTGGAAGCCTAGGAATATCTGCCTCTTCAGGAAACACTTGGGGTAAGAGATCAAATAATGTATCCATTGATAGGTTTTTCAACCCCCTTGAATCAGCTAAGGGAAGTACTTCTATAGCCCTGTCTCTTATAAGCATTGGCAGTTTCCTTAACCCCATATGGGCTAGGGTGTCAGCAATGCTTTTTGTTGGGACAAGTAGGGTGTATTCACTATAGTATACTAGATCATCTACCTTGTTCTCAATACGTCTCAGCTCCTCCGGCGGCTTAACCAGAGGCGTTATATGTCTTAGTGATGTATAGGATTCCATGTCTTCCCCATCAAATACTGCTATAGAGACCAGTCTAAGAGGTATACTATACACATCACCTCTATCAATGTCTTCAGATAGGGCATCAATAACAACTAGCCTAAGAGCCTTAGAAGGTTTAGGAATAGCTCTTACCTCTTCCAACAACTCCACTATAATACTCTGGCTTCTCAATACATAGTCCATAACCCTTAGTGTATACTCCTTGATAATATTCCAGTCAAGACCTAGGGCCAATAGATCAGAATATGCTAGATCATCTATCTGGCTTAGAAGTATAAGATCTAGGTCGTCTGGTGTATATTTCTCTACAGCCTCCCTTACATCAACCCAGTCTAGTGTATTAATGAGGCCTGCAGCTTCAGGTTCATGGAGTTCAATATACTTCTTACCACCAATTCTTTCAACACTATACATTATTGTCTCAAAAGCTATTCCATAAATCCTTCTCAATACAATCATTAGTAGTGCTAGCCCCAGCCTTAGAAGAGTTACATCCTCTCTCTCATCAACCTCGTAAACCCATCCATAAGTATAGTCTCTATACTCCCCATAGACTGGTGTAGCTACATAGATTGCTTTCTTATCATGGGTTACAATATGCTTACCCCCGATCCGCAACACCTTGGGCTTCTCACTGGAAACCATCCATAGTACCCTATTAGGTATTTTATAGAGTATCCCAAATCCATTCCTAGGAGGATAGACTACACAGTATACATAGCTATAGATCTTTCCCTTCATTAGATCCCTTAGAAGACTCGGCTCCTCACCCCACCTTGTCTTTATGTCAAGGTACTCCTCATAAGCCTCTGCCAATGCATCGTTTTCCCAGAAATTAATCTCCCTCAAAGGCTTCTCAATAACAGCTGTTACAAGCCTAGCTGTCCTACCAGTCTTTAATCTATAAACCATTGAATCACTTGAATAGTCTATACAGCCTGCTTGAAACCTCTCCACAAGATCACAGTGTCCTATAGGTTCAAGAGATCTAATCCCCTGGCTTGTCTCAAGATACCTCTTAATACCATAGGGTGGTGCAAATTCATAGAAATTAAGGCGCTCCCATATCCATTTAAGCTTCTTAGTCTTAACACTACCCCCACTAATAACTCCTGCATGGGTAAGTACCTCCTTCTCTAGCAGATCAAGTTTTGAGGGAATCCATGGTGATACGAGTTTAGCAATACCTGTGAAGAGTTTTATGTAGAGGTTTTCAGGGTTAACAATAGTCTTTTCTAGTGGGAGGGAGAGCCACTTCTTTAGAGCATTAAGCCCCTTTGATAAAAGCTCGTGATCCCATCTACTAGCAGGAACAATAATTGTTTCTGTAAACGGTATATGGGTTCTCCTACCCTTCCTGCCTTCCCTCTGGAGATACTCCCGGACATCCTCCGGTAAACCCATGTGGACGATTCTAACAATAGTACCTATGTCTATACCCTGGGTTAGGGTACGGGGGCTTACAATAATCTTTATCTCCCCAGCTCTAGCCTTCTCCTCGATCTCCTCCCTAAGATCCTTTGGAACCAAGTGATGATGCGATGCAACCTTATCGGCATTACTTCCTAGAACACTTTTTAGCCTCTTAGCAACCTCTTCAGCTTTAGCAATACTTCTTGTAAAAACAAGGGTTACACCATCGTCTCCTACATAGTTTTTAAGAATCTCTGTATAATCAAGGCCTATAGATGGGGCGCGATAGCCGAGAGCTTGTAGGTAAGCTATAACTTTATAGGCATTCTCCTTAAACTTCTTAAAACTCCTTAATGCATCAAGGATCTCTTGATCAACATCTTCCCTCCCAGCAAGTTCTCCATAGTATACCCTGATCCTATCCCAGACTCTGTCAAGCTCCTTACCAAGAACAATAATGGTCCTGTTTTCTACATGAAAGGCTTTTCCATCAACAATAACGTATTCCCTACCAGTAAGGTCTTCAAGATACCTGCCAAGCTCCTCGGGATTAGCTAGTGTAGCAGTCAATATAACTACCTGGGGTTTAACTTCACTATACATTGACAATATCTCTATCATAGCCATTAGTAGAGCCAGGCTTCTAGGACCATAAAAGTCTAATTCATCTATGACAAACAGGTTTAGATTCCTCATAAAGGGTTCAAGTAATGCAGATGATGGCTTCAATATAAGCTTCTTAACCTCATGAAGGAGAAATGCAGGATTAGTAATAACCAGCCTGGATCCAGCGATCCTTCTCTTTAACCCACCCAGCTTTAATGACTTGACATACTTATCCCTCCTAGGAGCATCAAGCTGTAGAACATCTACTCCAACAGCTGATGCATATAAGTTAATTCTCTTTATCTGATCATTGGCTAAAGCGAGAGTAGGGTATACGGCAAGGGATCTATACTTCTTATTATCCCTTGCTTGTCTAAGGAAGTAAAGAACCCAGGCCTCAGTCTTACCAGATCCTGTCCCAGATCTAAGGATAACATTTTTACCCTCCTCCAAGGCTCTAAAAGCCTTATATTGATGCCTATAGAGCCTAGCCCCAGCTATCCAGCTAAGAGACTCTAACTGAGAGAACTCTGGAACAATATCAAGAAACCTTAGATCAACTCTTTCAGGTTCCACTGGAGGAGTCTTCTCATATACAATAGTATAGCCAAGAGACTCAAGCACTCTAACACTATTAGTTATCTTCATGCCTACTATACCACCAACCACATAGGATGCTATTTAGTTAAGTCGAGCATATGTTTCTAAGACCATTCACTAGGATATAGGTCTACCTAAACTATGGTATTATTTCTTAACAATATCTACTGTACTAGATGTTTCAAACGATAGTTCTAGAGTCCATAACCTAATTACTCCAAAGCTCTTAATAGGTATATCAACATACCCCTTAATCGTAACACGTATATGGCCTCTTGCAAGAGCTGTAGTCAATAATGTCCTTGCTGCATCAAGTGTTTTAGTATTAAATGATAACGGTATCTCATTCCTACCTCTATGTATAACTATGTCTTCCCTATTACCCTGGCCAAGATATTGTTCATCAATATATACTTCATAGTATAGCTTATCAATGGTGACATCCATTAACCCAGTATTATTAACTTCAACAACTATATCCAAAGACAGTTCATCTTTAAATGGATTATACCTAAGCTCTTCAATTCTCTCAACATCAACAGAGATATTCTGGCCAGTATACCATAGCATACCTATATAGACTATGATGCCTATAACAAGCAGGCCAGTAAAAAATCCCCAGAGTTTGGTAAAGATCCCTGTCTTGCTTCGTCCGCACACAGTTAACACCATAAGGACACGTAATAACTAAGTGCTTAGAGCTTTAATGTATAACTCTCATTAAAACTTAGTATCTATAGAAAATTAGAGGATGACAGCTATGTATATTGAGTTAACATTAGTATATGTTGGCCCAGTAATTAATAGGGCATTGCATTTCTTTAATGCATTATATGAATCGTGTCTATTTAATACATCTTCTATATCTATCCCTGCATCAATGAGTCTATAGTAGGTTTTACTATCAACAAGTCCTCCTGCAGCATCTGTGGGTCCATCTGTCCCATCTGTATCAAGTGCTAGTACTGCTACATTATCTAGATCTTTTATCTTACGTGCTATAGATAGTGCAAACTCTTGATTAGGGCCTCCTAGACCTGGTTCTCCATAGATGGTTACTGTGGTTTCTCCTCCAGCTATTATAGCACAGGGTGTGCTAAATGGTCTATTGTATCTTTTTATTTCCTCAATAATTGATCCAAAAGCTATAGCCGCATCTTTTGCTTCTCCCTCAAGAGTTGTTGTTAGAATATATGGTTTTAGACCTAGTTGTGCCGCCTTCTTTGCTACAGCTTCACAAGCCAGCTTTACGCTTCCAACTATAATGTTGTAAACATTAGGTAAGTCCTCCTTTAATGTCTCCTCAACCTTGCCTTTCATACCTCTTTCAATAAAAGATCTAACACGTTGAGGGATCTTATCCAATAAACCATAATTCACCAGTACCCTAAAAGCATCACTAAATGTTGAGGGATCCTTTGAAGTAGGCCCTGAAGCTATAGACTCTATTTTATCGCCTACAACATCTGATAGGATCAATGAAATCAATGTACCTCTTACAAGTTTAGCAAATTTCCCACCCTTTACCCTAGACAAGTGTTTACGTACAACATTTATTTCATGAATCTTTGCCCCTGATTTGAGTAGTAGCTCGTTGACAGTAATTATATCGTTGAGGGATAGATCGTTTTCTGGATAAACAAATAATGCAGAACCACCACCTGATATTAGGAAGAACAGTATATCGTTTTCTCTAACCTTCTTAGCTATTCTAAGGGCTTCCTCTGTCCCCTTCAGAGAGTTTTCATCAGGTATTGGATGCCCAGCTTCAACAACTCTAATATATTTCAGAGGTATCCTGTATCCATACTTAGTTATTGCTACTCCATCAACTATTTTATCCCCAAGCTTATCTTCAACAGCTTTAGCCATACTACATGCAGCTTTACCTATTGCTACAACATATATGCCTCCTCTAATAGGGAAGGAATAACTATCAATAACTATTGTATCTCCAACGACTCTAATTCTATCATAGACTGAGTTATACGGGTTAGATGCCTTAAGTGCCTCCTCAGCCAACAATAATGCTTTTTTCTTAGCCTCTATATCACCATAGGATAATAACTCATCTATATTCCATTCATCTAAACCCCTGCTTTTAGACAACATTGTGCATCATTATGTGTATGGAGGAAGAAGCTACCTAATAAACTCCCTGTATATCTCCACAGGATCTACTAAGACAGGTTCCCTCCCTGTTCTCCAGACAAGATATCTTGGTTTAACCATGTTTCCTTCAACATCATAATCAATCTTAATAACTATCTCGGATAACAATGAGAGGGCTTTGAATAAGTCATCACTTATGTTAGATATTAGTCGAAATACTATAATTCCCTTTGAACGCATCATAAGCATCCTGTTATACATTAGAAGAAATAATCTATCCAAGCCAGAGCCTGAGAGCTCGACAAGCTTATGGATTATCTCATATCCATGAGTTATAACTATATCTGGCTTATGTTCATCAATGATACTATCCATTCTAAAGAATAGTTCTTGGAAAGACATTGCAGAAGGGTTGAAACCGTAGAATCCTAGAAAATATTTTTCAACAAGATCCCCGCTAAGACCCAGCATATTGAATAATCCTTTAACATATTGTTTTAGCTCCAAATTTGAGTATCTACAACTAAATATTACCCCCCTTAGATCATTATTTATCATTAGTTTTATTATGGGTGCAACAGATAACACAACGGATCTAGCATGAGGGGGATAGATTATAAGTATTGAATGACCAGGATATATAGGTGCTATTGCATTATCTAGTGTCTTTAATCCGAAATAGTAGGACTTCTTCGTCATAGGTGGTTTAACAGACTCGGGAAGGATGGGGAGAAATACCTTTATACCTTCACCTTCAGTAAGTCTATATGGAATCTCAGCTACGTTTATTGGTGCGCCTCTTAGCTTTCTTATTTCAAGCATTCTTATAATTCTTGAAGATGCAACAAAGTATCTCATAATAAATACTATGTCTGCAACAAACTCTATACCGCCAAGTCCTATATGTTGTTCTCCAAAGGGTAGATCTGCAACTAATACTACAATACCATTCATTATCCTAGGTATATCATAGAGTACTGTCTGAAGAAAGGATCTGGCCGTACCTGGCTCCTTAAGTACTTCAATCATTGGTGTAATACCATCTATTGCTAACACCTTAGGCTTATACTTCATAACAAGATCGCTCACCATATTAATAAACTCACTAATACTTTCCTTCTTAGGTACAATAGGTAATTTTATATATCTAAACAAACCCTTGTTTTCAAGCTCCTTAAAGTTCATTCCAAAGGATTTCATTTGTAATAGAAACTTATCCTTATGCTCATTAAACGATAAGTATATGCATGGATGGCCGAGAAGAGCATTTTTATAGCATAGAGAAGCTGATGCAGTTGTCTTACCCGCGCCAGGATATCCTGCTATAAGTATGGTTGTGCCAGGTCTTAGAGCACTAGAGAACCTTTCATCAAGATCCTTTATTCCATAGGTAAATTTATCCATCTCAACACCATTAACTACTATTTTGGCTTCCAATATTTATTTCTAAGGGATAATAAAGAAGTGTATTCTTGGAGATAAAGTTTATTACTTTAAAATCTCTAGAAGCTCGTAGAGACTACGTATTTCCTTATCTGGCTTACAATCCCATGGCTTATTATCTCTTCCACGAATTATTCTGATAAACTTTATGCTAGCATTTTTACTAGCCCTACAGTCAACTTCTGCATCACCAACGTATATAGCCTTGCTTTTACTAATGCTTAGTAATTTAAGAGGATAAAGTATTACATCAGGCCATGGCTTACCTCTCAAACGTCCCTCTATAGCACCAGAAACTACTACAAAATACTTTTCTATACCAAAATATTCGATAAACTCCCTAATCCTAGGTATTATACTTGAAGAAGCTATTCCCAGTAAATACCCCCTAGCACTTAATACCTCAAGAACTTCCTCTACATCACTATATAGCTTTACTTTTTTCCTCCATATACTGTTAATTATTCTTCTCCTTAAAGCTATGTAGTTGGCCAGCTCCTCCCTGGTAAGCCTTGTTTTAAGAGAACCAAGTACTACATCCATTAATGGATATCCAAGAAGCTGGCTAAGCCTATCTAGATCTATATCTATCCCGAGCTGTTGAGCTGCTTTGGCGAAACTCTCTAATATAGCGTCTCTGCTATCAACAAGGGTTCCATCAAGATCAAATAATATTATCTTAGCATCACCCATACTCCAGCCTAGCATGGTCTTCTAGATCACCAGGTATCCGTTACTTGTATATACACTATAAAGTACCTAGAACACTAAAAGTATTAGGTATTAACAAGTGTTTGGAAAATAAAAGAATGAGAAATAAAAGAAAAAGATCTTTATAATAAAAATAGAGATGCTGTTGAAGTTACCGTTTCTCCATTACTAGCTTATAGGTAGGTGTATACATTGATCTGAAGAGATCTTTGCCGAAACCGCTTAGAACCTGAACCGCACTAGATACAGCTGATCCTCCGCCCGCTTCCCCAGTCTCATAGATGTGTCTGGAATAGAAGTCTTTAATTAAGCTAATAGCTATTGGGCTAAGGTATATGACAGCAACTAGGTTAGGTATAGCCATCAATCCATTAGTCATGTCTGAGAAGTTCCAGAAGGTCTCAAAGAGCTCTGGGCTAATAGCAGCTGGTATAATGGGTATGATCCATAGAACTCTCCAGATCCATGTCATAGGCTTCTCTGGCAGATGTAGTATCTTTACCCAGAAGTACTTCCAGTTTACTTCACCATAATACTCCCACGTCAGTAATGTTGTATAGGCGAACAATGCTAGGGCTACACCCAACAATACAGGGGCGAACTCTCCATATGCTCTAAAGAATGCCTCCATAGCTAGTGCTGCTCCCGATAAGTCTGGCCTCTCAATATATGCTCTTGTAACTATGTCAGCCATTATAGTGATAGTACAGATTACAATAGTGTCCATGAATACCTCGAATACACCATAGAATCCTTGTCTACCCGGATGATCTGATTCCGCGTATGCATAAGCATTAGGTGCACTACCAAGTCCCGCCTCGTTGGAGAACAATCCTCTGGCAAAACCATATCTTATAGCCGAATATACTGTCCAGCCTGCTAATCCACCGAAGGCTGCTTGTGGTGAGAAGGCAAACCTAAATACCTCCGATATAGCTAGGGCAAAGTTTCCTCCATAAATTATCCATATACCTATTCCGAATATTATATACCATGCAGCCATAAAGGGTACCATATAGTTAGCTACTTCAGCAATTCTACGTAAACCACCCAAGACAACTAGTGCAGTAAATAATGCTATCAATATACCTGTTACAAGCCTTACATAGAATATAGTATCTCCAGTTGCCCCAAACATTTTAGCAACATACTCTGCACCAAGAGCAACATTGTTTGCTTGCACCATATTGCCTATACCGAATGCTGCTGTGAATGCAAACAAGGAGAAGAGTACTGCTAGAATAGGGCCTATCTTTGGAACAAGTCTAATATAGTATGGTGTACCACCCTCGATCCTACCATCTGGTAGTACTCTTCTAGACCAAACACCAAGGGTTACCTCGGCAGCCTTAAGGCCCATGCCGAGGATACCACAAACCCACATCCAGAAAAGTGCACCGGCTCCACCTAGATGAACGGCTGTAGAGGCGCCTGCAATGTTTCCTACACCAATTGTAGCACCCATTACCATGGCCCAGATCTTAAATGGATGGACCTCCCCAGCACCTTTCTTACCACGCCACTTCATTGTCTTAATAGCTACACCAAATTTCCTGATCTGGAAGAAGCCGCTCATAATCCCTATTGTTAAGCCAGTTGCTACTAGAATTATTATCATTGGTAGGCCCCAAACAAGACTGTCGATCAAGTTAATTATATCAATGATCGACATACTCCCACCAGAGTATTCATAACTAAACATATAATTCTACGTTATACTTGAAAAACCTTTTTCTGGAAACTATGTAAGAGCTTTTTAATCGGTAGGATATACTACTTATATATTAGTAGATACTAAATTTTACATATATGCAGTAAGATAGGTTAGCATAGAGGTGGATGTAATTGGTCGAGTTTAATATATCTCCAAAGGATAGAGACGCTAGTGTTATAACATGGCTTATAATAGTTGTATTGCTATTCATTGTAATAGCCTCACTAGGGTACTCGGAAAACGTCTCTGATGTAGTAGACAATATACACTTACATGTAGGTACGATAGCTATTGTATTGATTATAGAGTTGATAGCATGGGCTATTGGCAGAGGAGCCGTTGAAAAAGTGGGTTTATGGTCTTCATCATAAATTGATGTTATTTTTATTTAGCTTTCAATCATCCCTATTTTTACTGTATCTTCCACTAAACTAGTGTAATTAATTAGGAATATAAGAGTAGAAAAACTGTTTTGATAAGAATAATTTATTCCCATGCACGTAGATAAGTAATTATTTGATCGCTTACCTTTCCCTTTAATACATCGTTGATTGATTCATCTATTATTTCTACAGCTTTGTCTATTTCTTCCTTGGTTATTACAAGGGGTGGTGCTATTCTTAGTACATTACCGTATTTGCCGTAGGTCATCATTAGTAATCCTTTCTCCCAAGCTCTCCATATGATCTTTATAGCTGTTTTTCTATCAGGCTCTTTTGTATCTCTGTTCTTTACAATGTCTACTCCAAGAAGTAGCCCGAGTCCTCGGACATCACCTATGATCTCATATTTATCCATTAGCTCAATAAGCCTCTTCTTAAGATACTCTCCCTTCTCCAATGCTTTTTTATCAAGTTCCTCCTTGACTATGTAGTCTATAGTTGCTGCAGCGGCTACAGCTGATAGTGCATGTGCTCCAGAGGTTAGGAAGAAGGATTGTGGAGTAGCAGAATCCATTATTTCTTCTCTACCAATTACTGCTGAGACAGGCATACCTCCTCCAACTGCCTTGCCTAACACCATTATATCTGGTTCTACATCAAAGTACTGGATAGCAAACATCTTTCCTGTTCTCGCCATACCTGTTTGTACCTCGTCATCAATGAAGACTATGCC
>JAGGXK010000098.1 GCA_021163115.1 Desulfurococcales archaeon
ATAATAACTATAGGATAGAGACTTATGAGTATCTCCTGTATAATCATACTATCCATTCTTCATCCCTTAAAGTACTTTATTATATTGGGTGTCTTTGATAATATAAGTAATTGATACCCGCTTCTAAGTACTAGTTCGTCAGAAGGATAGTATATATTTGACCCATCAAAAACCAATATAACTCTTACATCCTCCGGTAAATTAAGATCAGGGAGCTTTTGATCTGTAGCGATATCTGTTTCAGCAAGTGTTATCAAGTATAATTTATACTCACCTACTCTACCCATGAACCTAGGCTCCTTTATTGATAATAAGAAATTAGCTATCATTGATGCAACTATAGAAGGCTGGCAAATAGGAACGCCCAGACCTAGTCTCTGTAATAGCTCAGCCAGCCTTGAATCTGTAACTTTTGCTATACGGAATGGAATATTATACATTTTTGCAATAGCTAATACAAACAAGTTTATCTCATTCCTTCCAGTAAGAGCTATAACAGCATCTATTTCATCCATCTTAACATCAGATGTATACAACGTTACATCAGTAGCATCTCTGTCGATAACATAGACATCATATTTTAATGTAAGAACCTTCCTCCTAGAGGGATCACGTTCAACAACGAATACCTCGTGCTCCCTAAGATCAAGTCTTTCGAGCAATTCTTCAGCTACAGCACCTCCGCCAACAATCAAGATCCTCAAGATCAAATCGCCTCAATAACTCCATTACCACTTTAACCAACTACTATACAGGAAATAAAAACCTAATGTCTAAGCATAATGAAAACACCAGCTTAGAGAACGGGAAAGTGTTTAAGGATTTTATTTAATTTAGTAAAGGATCCTCATAGCCTTCTTCCCTGAAATAAGAGCAAACAATAATACTAATTGTGTATATTCTATTCTCCCTAGGATCATTAATGCCATAATAGTTAGTTTAACTACAACTGGCGCATTCGGGTTGACAATGTTTACACTAAGTCCTACACAACCAGCTGCTGACGTAGCTTCAAATAGGGAGTCTATAAATGGGTAACCATAAGCTGATATTAATGTTGCACCAATAAATATTGCAAGAGCATGAAATAGGATAAATATCGTTGCTTGAACAGTCTCTTCATTTGTCAGAGGTATACCGTCTATTGCTAGATGCCGCTCTACTGGTGCTGAAATCACTGATTTCATAACCATATCCTTAAACTTTTTTACAGCAATCAATAGTCTCATACTTTTAATTCCTCCAGCTGTTGAAAACATCATACCACCTAGGAACATTGAAAAAATAATTATTGCCTTTGTTGTATCGCTCAGCTTAGCTATTGATCCAATGCTATAGCCTGTAGTTGTCATTGCAGAAACAAGATTAAATGGGCCAGCAATGAGAGAAAATACTATATCGTATTTATCAACATAGATGTATGAGAGAATAGTAAATGCTATCAAAAGAAACATTGAATACATATACGTCTTAAATTCTTCGCTTTTAATAACTGACTTTAGGTCTCCTCTAAACATTTTTGCAATAATATAGAAATTCATCCCACCAATAAACATAAACACCATTACAGGGATATAGGTTAAAGGCACTCTTTCAAAGATTACTTGATAACCCGCATCATAAGTTGACATACCGCCTGTTGCTATTGTTGTTAAAATATGGTTAAATGCCTCATAGATGTTCATCCCAGTATAGATATATGATATTAGCCCCATTATTGTTAATGCAAGATAGATCTTTACAAGGCTTATAGCTGTCTTATAAAAGGAAGCTTCTATCTTAACAGGTCTTTCAACACCATAGGCTGAACGACCTATTTTATAGAAATAAGGAAATATAACCATTGCAAAAACAACAAACCCCAGCTCTCCACTCCACTGCATAATACTACGCCATGTAACTATAGAAGGCTTTACACCCTCAAGCACCATAACAGTAAAACCTGTCCCTGTAAAACCACTTATACTCTCAAACCATGAATCAACTAGAGGCATGTTTACTGAAAACATCAACGCTATAGCTCCCTCAAAGGATATAAGTGGCCAAGCAATAGAAACCACTACTAAGCTGTCAATGAGGGTTAATGGTTTAGCCTCAATCTTATTTGAGAGAATCCCTATTATAGAGAAAAACAAACCTCCATAAACAAAGGGAAGAGTTATATCATGCCCTGAAAGAATGTCTATCAATGGTACAGAAAACATTAGTAAACCAAGAATGCCCTCAAGCCCCGCTATTGTCTTTAAAATACCTCTCCAATTCATCGATACTACCTCAACATCCTATCTATATCAATAATTGATTATTTATTACTTAGCTGGAAAAAGAATAGAAGCAATTGATACTTAAATATTTTAATTCATTATCCTCAACCTACCATGGATAAATTATATGATATAGCATAGACCTTAACCAATACCTTAATTAAAAGAATAAAGAATACTTAGCGGGCCCGCGGGGATTTGAACCCCGGACCACCGGCTTAGAAGGCCGGCGCCCTATCCTGGCTAGGCGACGGGCCCGCAGTCTACCTTTATTCTTGAAGTTTTTAACCCAATAAAAGTTTCCCTAAATCGAAGATGTTTAGATCTCCCTCAATGGAACTATAACTATGTATTGCGGGAATTTCCTACGTATAACCTCACCAGCTAAGTCATAGATCTTTCTAGACTCTCTTAGTATTACTATATCACTAGAACATATCCATGCATCTCCTGAGTAATTTATTATTGCTCGATCAGCCTTTTTCTCTACAAAAACTCTGCCACACACATCCCTTTCTTCAAGAAATTTTCTTATAAAAGAAGCTGCTAACCCGCTTTTCGTTACACTTGAGTCAAGAATTATCGTTAATTCATACTCTCTACCAGATATAATATCTAAGATAAGTCTTAGTATCTTAGCTAAAACTTCTTTGTTGGTTGTCACTGCTATTTTACCGTGTAGACCAAGAAGATCACGTATTATTCCATCATCACATAGATATACATGTTCCCCTATTAGAACAGAGTATATTGTTGCAAATATGTTAAAACCATCTATTATAATCCTTGATCTACTTGGTGGGATAGATGTTTTACGAAGAATACCTTGGGCCGTGGCCTTATCGTGGATACAACGATATAGAAGAACCCGTTCTTTTCTAGATAGCATATATCGTGTAGAAACTATATCCAAAGAAATCTTGTGAGGATATTTTTTATCTAATAACCATCTATAATCATGGATTGCATCAATTAGTTCCTTTCGCAACCAAGCATCTCCTTAATAGAATTAATTATTTTCTCTAGAACATCCTTCGTAAGCCTTATCTTCAATGTAATGTGATCTGGTTTCCCACCACCCTTTATACCTGGATAACTTCTTCTAAGATCTTTGATAACATTTCTAAGATCTATACTTAGTTTCCTAGCTAACTCAGGATTCATAGCAAGTTCAACGTAGTCTATAGAATCATATATTGCCAGGAACCCTTCCTCAGAAAGCCTCTTAATAAGATCCCTGTATATTACTTCGTCACCTAGCTCGTTCCTAATGATAACTACTTTAAGACCACATATATTCATAGCGCTACCTATAACACTGCTATATAATAGGTCCTGATGTTTACTCCTATACTTATTAAGTAGTTTTCTTAAATCGTTATAGCTGTCATAAAGTCTCTTAACACCCTCTATAACCTGGTGTCTTGAGATATTAAGGGTCTTAGCTACCTGATCTATTACTCCCTCAAGCATACTGGAATATTCTGGAACACGTGTACCTGCAATGAATTCAAGCCTGATCACACCATCTTGTATTTTATCAACATTTATTATCTTGATTCCGCCTATTTCTCCTGTATTGTATAGGTGTGTTCCAAAACATGCTTCTGCGTCCCATCCAGGTATTTCAACTATTCTTAGATGTTTCGATATAATCGCGCCGCCTTGATAGATCTTTAATCCATATTTTTTCTCTGCCTCAAACTTCCCAAGCATATGAAATACTAGTTGCTTTCGTTCATCAACAATAGTATTGGCAAGTCTCTCAATTTTCATTACTTCATCAGGAGTCAACATTTTATAATGGGTTATATCAAGCCTAGCTTTCTCAAGAGTCTTCTCCGCTCCTGCCTGCCATACATGTTCTCCTAAAACCCTCCTAGCAGCTCCCAGAATTACATGAGTTGCTGTATGATGCCTCATAAGCCTATATCTCCTAGGCCAGTCAATATATCCACTAACTATGTCACCAGGCTTAACTATTCTTGAAACATCGGTTTCAAGTTCATGGACGATAACGTTATCCTTTTTATAAACACCTTTAACCTTGATCCTGGTATTATTAGGGAACACTATATACCCTACATCAAAGTCCTGTCCACCAGCTTTTGGATAGAATATTGTTTGATCCAGCACAATAAACTCTTTCTTTACACCAAGTACTTTAGCAGAAAAGCTTATCTGATAAGGGTCTTCATGGAATAATCTTTTTGTCTCAGGGAATGAGCTAAGCCATTCAGCAATCTCTGATGGGATCTCTTCCTCTTTCGCTTTCTCAAGTTTTGCAGGGCCGCCATGTTTATGTGCTATGATAGAATAGAAATCTGGAGGTACACTAATAGATATATTGTACTCTTTTGCTTTTTGTGCAACAATTTCTGGAGGTATACCATGTGAGTCATATATCTCTATCAAATCGTCTAGTTGAATGTTCTTCTTGCGCTTTACCATCCTTTCAACAATTCTAAGACCTTTATTTAGAGTCTCTCTGTATTTATTGGTCTCAAAAGCTATTACATCAATAATATAATCTCTAAACTTGGAAAACTTATCATATACGTATCTGCCTTTCCAATACTTTATCTGTTCGTCAGCTAGAGCTAGTATTATTTCATTAAACTCGTGGGGACTATAGCTTAGATTGCGAAGTGTTCTTAAAGCTCTCCTAAGAACAAGTCTGGCAAGATATCCTTCTCCAGTATTAGATGGTACAATACCGTCTGAAAGCATTAGTTCAAGAGTCTTTATATGGTCAAGAAGTGTATACATGTAAATCGATTTCTCAATAGCATTAATGTATTCTTTATACCCTATCTTAACTAATGATTTCTTTAGTTCAGCTAGCGATTTAATATCTATATTACTTGTCTGATAGACTATGTCTCTTAACACATCTTCTGGAGGTTCTTCAATAGATAAGATATCCTTATACTTATTGACTAAGCTTCCATATATTGCATGGAATGCAGTAGGTGTTTTTTGAGTAAACCAAGCAATACGTTCAACACCATAGCCTGTATCAACAATTGTTAATGGATTAGGCTTATATTCGCCATTAACTACCTTGTATTTCATGAAAACAAGTGTCGCTAATTCTAACCCATCAACTAATACCTCAAAGGATGGCCCAGCATTACCTCCTCCTTCCCACCATGAATCTTTAAACGCTATATCCTTTGCTGGTATACCGATTTCTTCTGTAAAGAATTTGAAAGCGTATTCCAGTGTTTTGCTTACCCAGTAAATGGGTTTCTCCTTTCTATTAAATGCATGGTGTGCAGCCATTTCAAAGGATGTCAAGTGTCTTCCAAAAGTTAACCCAATATTATCTATGTCTTCTAGTCTTATACAGGGCTGTACAATAACCAGCGGGTTATAAGGGGGATCAACAATACCCTCTGTAACAGCTGGCTGGAACACTATGATACTAGCTATTGTCAGGTATAGATCATTTCTCCACCTGGCAAGAACAGGATAAGGGTCTACGTATCCATGACCATGTTTTTGGAAAAATTCTATGAATTTTCTCCGTGCTTCATCAAAGGAGAGACGAGGCACTTTTGGATATTTTTTTATTAAGAAATCGTATTTGCTACAAGGTCTATCTGGACAAGTGGTCTTTGGTATAAGGCTCCAGAAACGTTCTCCACATCTTTTACATTTATAGGGTTTATAATTATTTTGAAGAAGAAACTCATTTTTAAATTCAGGTTCCTCTCTTAACGGCAATGGTTTAGCCCTCTTTAGCCGAATAGTGCTCCTAGACCAGATGCTAGATCTTCTTCAGTAAGCTCCTCCTTCTCTTCTTCCTCCTCCTTAGCCTCTTCCTCCTTCTCCTCCTCAGCAGGAGCAGCAGTAGGAGTCGCCGCCATAGGAGCAGCCAGAGGCACCATAGCTGACTCTAATACCTTATCGATATCGATCTCCTTGAGAGCTGCCACTAACGCCTTAACTCTCACTTCATCTACCTTAACACCTGCTGCTTCAAGGACTTTACGTATATTTTCTTCATTTATATCCTTCTTTGCTTCACGAAGTAATAGAGATGCATAGATGTATTCTATATCGCATCACCCCATACCAGCATTATCTCTTATGCGTTTTCAAACTAGGTGTTTCGAGTGTTTTAAATTTTTATGTTATAAATAAAACTATCTAGTCTTGAACTACCTAGCCGAATAGTGCTCCTAGACCAGATGCTAGATCTTCTTCAGTAAGCTCCTCCTTCTCTTCTTCCTCCTCCTTAGCCTCTTCCTCCTTCTCCTCCTCAGCAGGAGCAGCAGGCTTTATCTGTTTTACTTCAAGTCCTAGCTCTGGAGCTTTTTCAGCAACAACCGATGCCAATGCCATGGCTTTGGCAATAGCTCTTGTAAGTACGTATTCAGCATTTTCAGGTGTTATGAAACCTGCTTCAGCAGCTAGAGTGAGCGCGTGGAGGTAGGCTTTCTTAAGTGCTAGCTCCACTATTTCTGGCACAGGCCATGCTATTTCAACACCTATTTTTAATGCACTATGATACGCTTCAAGGAACTGGTTCCTATATAGATCTAGATCGAGGGCTAGTTCCTCGCCTGGATGTACTAGGCCTCCCTCGTACGCAGCCTTTATCTTTATCTTTATCTCCTTCGGTGTAATCCCAAGTCTCTGGAGAAGACTTGCTAGCTCCTCAGATATTGTATCACCAGGTTTTGCTACAACGGTGTCTTTTGAGATCCATATAGAGTTTCCTTGCACCCTTACCGGGATTTTTAGTTTACTAAAGGTACTAAGTATAGGTCCTGGCGATAACCCTGTATTACCTGATGATATTACTATTTCTTTATCAGCAACATCCCCGGGCTTATATGGTGCATAAGTCTTGTGTTTTTCAAGTAACATATTTAATTCAAATGGGTTAAGATCTGTAAATAATAGTATGTTTTGGCCTCCAAGATACTTAAACAGCTTCTCATCCTGTATGCCGACTTTTTTAAGAGCAAGCTTTGTTAAAGTATTTTTAGATACTTTAAACAATACATATTTCCTAAGCTTCCTACGTATTTGTTGCAACTGAGCTGTAGGAACACCTTGGAGATCAGCAATAGCAAATACCTTATACTTCCTAAGTAATGAAGCGAGTTCTTCAACTTCCCTTACCTTCCATTCTGGGATTCTCTTTGCTCTTGCAACTCTTTTTAATACTTGAGTAGACATTCCCATCACCCTATCTCCATAATACTTCTATCGGGGGACCCATGGTTGTTTTAATAATTATCTTTGCTATATTTTGTCTAGGTGATCTTAGTTTTGTCTCTAAAGCTGAGAGTACTGCATAAGCATTTTCTACAACATCATTAATATTCATATCTTCTGTACCTATACGGCACATTATTTGTGGCTGATCCTTTGTTCTTATCAATACTGCACGTTTATAACGATTCATAACTGATACAATATCCGCTGATGGTGGTACAGGAACGGGGATCTTACCTCTAGGGCCTAGAGCCGGGCCAAGTATTCTTCCTGCTTGAGCCATTAGATCTGTTCTTACAAGAACCCAATCACACTCTTGTGCAATTTTCTTAGCACTCTTCTTATCTATGGTTTGCAGCTCTGCCCTTGTTATAACTTTATGGGCACCAGCTTCCCTAGCTTTAATTACTGTATCACCGTCTGCAACCACACAGATCTTTATATCCTTCTTAACCCCCTTGGGGAGGAATATTGTTTCTCTAATCCTTCCCCCAGGACTTCGTGGATCTATATCTTTCAATACAATTATCATTTCAATGCTTTGCTTAAACCTTCTCTTAGGACTATATTCAATAGCTTTCTTTACAGCCTCAGCTACTTGTTCCCTAGGAACAAAAGACACAGCCGTTTCACCTACTCTTCTTCCTTCTCCCATTCAGACTCGTATCGAGCCAGAATAGTATCATATATTCCTTTATTAACTTCTCTACTAACTTGTTTAGGATCCTTCCCATCAACAGTTATTCCTATACTACGTGCAGAGCCAAGTATAGTCTTTACAGCAGCCTTCAAGGTCTTTGCTGTAAGCTGGGGCTTCTTCATTAGTGCTATTTCAATAATTTTTTCAAACGATACATCACCAATCTTTTGATGGGCAGGATCACCCGGTGGCTTGCTTGCTCCAACAGCTTTTAATAACAAAGCAGTTGTTGTTGGTACACAAACTTTTATTTCAAACTGTTTGGTTTTAGTATCAACGATTATTTCTACTGGAACAGTTAATCCCTTAAACTGGCTAGTAGCTTCATTAATAGCTTTTACTACCTCCATAACATTTACTCCTAAAGGCGAGAGTGTTGGACCTATAGGTGGTCCAGGAGTAGCCTTACCTCCCTCTACAAGTATTTTCACAGTCTTCTTAGCCATACTCTATCCCCCTGATTTAATTGGTTTTATGAAATCCCCTGGGACAGTAATTGGTAACGGAAACTCTGCCTCTAAAATATTTAGGATAACCTCGTTCTTATTCCGGTCAATAGAGGCTACACGAGCCTTCATACCACGGAAGGGGCCTGCAATAATCTCGACAATATCCCCTTCCTTAATCATGTCTATTATAGGCTTTGGTTTAACAAGCTTCTCGATTTCTTCAAACTTTATTATACCGAATGCCCTACCCTTAACATACTTTAGATCCTTAATCAACGGGTATACAGCATGTACTCCAGGAGCCTCAACAATGACATATCCCTTGATTCCGGGAGGAATTATTATTGATCTAACGTCTATATTTAAACGCACTGCTCTATTCTCCATTATAACAGCTACATCAATCTCCCTGCCCGCAGTTGTTCTAACTGCATAGTATACCGATGGCCTTCGGATACTACTTAACAAAAACAATCAGCCTCCAAGCCCCTGGTAGGGAAATATGAATAAGACAAACGCGATTCTGATAATGAATGCAATGCCGCCTACAAGCGTGAGGCCTAAAAGCGACATTTTAAGTGATAACATGTACTCGCTACGACTAGGTTTCTTTGCAAGCAATAGTATCTTTCTCCATGAATCAATTAGTTCTCTAAACCCCACTTCTACCACGCTCACGCATTTACCGGCAATATTTTGTCAACGTATTCTTGAATATTAAAAGGCTTTATATCTTTATAGCCCTGCCCTATACCTAGGAGTATTATAGGCTTATTGATTGTATAGACTATGCTTAATGGTACACCACCTTGTTCATAAGCATCTGCCTTAGCAACTATCACGGCATCAATGCCAACAGCATCATTAAAGAACCTAGCTTGTTCAACAGCATCATTCCCGGTTAATGCATCAACAACAAGTATTTTCCTATGTGGTTTAACAACTCTAACGATCTTCTTAAGTTCAGCAACAAGATCCATGTCTGTATGCATACGTCCAGCTGTATCAATAAGTACAACATCGTAGCCCCTCTTCTCTGCATAGACTATTGCATCAAAAGCAACAGCTGCAGGATCACTCCCATATTTTCCAGCGAAGACCGGAATACCTACCTTGCTGCCATGATAGCGCAGCTGCTCCTGAGCTCCTGCTCGAAAAGTATCAGCTGCAACCATTAATGGTTTATATCCTCTATCTCTATATAGTACTGCTATTTTCGCTATGGTTGTAGTCTTACCAACACCATTTACCCCAAGAAATACTATCTTATATGGCTTATGCTTATTTACTTCTTTAATAATATCTATTCCTTCTACATGTTTAAGCATTGATATAATTATCTCTCTTAAAGCATTTATAAGATCTTTTCTTGAGCGCACCCGATTTTCTTCAACAAGTAATAATAAGTCCTCCGTAAGCTTTTCAGCTACTTCATATGCAACATCGTTTTCAATAAGTGTATATTTCAGTTCTTCAATAAGTTCCTCTAACTCTTTCTTAGAGAAGAGAATCCTTGATGCATGCTCTATAAATGCCGAGAGAGCTTTCCTTAACTTACTAAACAAAAATGCTCACCCTTATTAGAGTATCATTTATATTGTAAAGAGTTTGAGGTTACTTCATAGATTCTTGTTGGTAAGCTATAGATGATATGAGATTTTGAAGATAGTTATACTCATTTAAAGCCCTTGCAAGTTCTTGTTGGCGAAGACGTAAAAGGTTCTGGGTTGTACTTATCTTCCTAGATATTACTTTTTCAGCTAATTCAGTTGATGTTTTAATATAGTACTCTTTACCTATATTAACTAGTATGTTACTATTCCAGTTCTTCTTTATTCTTGCTGGAACAAAAACTGAGGCAAGTCTATCGGTTGCAACAAATATATCTACTTCTCTTTCTTCCTTGTTTAATTCTTTAATCGTGGATAGTGTAAGCTGTAGTTCTGAGATTTCCTGAGTTAAGGTATCTATTTGGGACTGAAGAATAGCTATATAGTTTCTAAGCTCGTTCAGCCTCATAATTACTGCTTGGAGATCTATTGTATACTCCTTCCTCTCAATAGGTTTCTTACTCATTACTTTACAAACCTCTCTATACTAAGTAATGCTAATATATTATGGTCTCTTACTTCATCTACAGAGATCTCTTTTATACTAAGTACCTTGATATGTCTTCTACGTAATTTATGCCTACTTCCTAGTTCAGAATATACTTTCTCCAATGCATGCTCAGGCTTTAAAGCTAAGACTTCCTTTACAAATTTTTGCCACGTAGGATTTCTATCATGGCTTATTAACATTAGACCCTCTATTCTATAGATCCTTACTTTATCAGACACTATAGATCACCTTATTCTTAATCCTTTCTGTATTCTAAGTATTTCAGGTCCTGTGGTTAATTCGCCAACTACTACTCCGTATGTATTCGCTACTAATCCGGTCTTTATAAATGGTACCCCTGAATTAACCGTAGCTCTCTCTAAATAGAATCCAAGAAGTTCTTTTAACTCATAAAGTTCCACATCAGAGACGTCTGGATGTATAACACCACCATTATTAGTTACTACTGCAAGAGAACCAGGTATAACAAGCCCCATTATATCCTTTATTACCGCCTTAACTCCAAGCACTTCCTCTATCTTCTCTAATTCCTTCTCATTAAACTCGCTCCCCACAATAGCAATATTGTCATTTACTAAGAATATGTTCCCTAAAGCTGTCACTTTTGAACGTAGCACTGCAGTCTCAATACCATGCTTTTTAAGTTCATTTAATAGGATAGTGTATTCATCATCTAATACATTACGTGGCAGGATAATACCTTTATTATTGCCTGCAAGCATAACCCCATTTATTATAGTACCTGCAACCTTAGTTTCAATGAGCTCTACATTAAGTGTTTCAGTAAGAATGTTTTTCTCATAATCAGATAGACCTGGAGGAATAATTGCTATCTTATCATTTGCGAATACATATACGCCTATATTCGGGTTCCCCATTATACTTAATTTGTTAAGCACCATATCCATTACCAGCTTAAAACATCTAATGTATGAATAAAAGATTTAATGCCATACCAGTACTAGCTACTTCTTTTCGGGCAAAAATACTTTTACTACTTTTTCCTTCTCATCATATTCTACCTTAACTCTTATCCTTCTAGGCGGTTTCTCTATTCCTCTACTCCATACAAGCTCGTTTACCGAATTATCAATAATTATTTTTTCAGCCTTCTTATACTGTCTCTTTACAAATTCACGTATAAGTTTAATAGCCCTCTTAGCTCTATTACTTCTTCTCCCCCAGTACACTCTACTAAGGGGGATCGTGAATAAAGTCTTTGAACTAGACTTTCTCTCACTCATAGCTACTCCACCTAGCTAAGGCTAGGCCTTTAATTTCGTCCTCCTCCAATGCCTAAGACGAAAACCACGCCTTACACGTAAACGTGTCTTCATGGTAACCCATATGGGAATTGGCTTGTTATTATTATATGCTGCTGTGAGCCTAAGTTTCTTACCTAGAGGCTTGTTTCTAGCCATAATAGCCACCCGTATCCTACTTCTCACGGATCTTTATCCTTGTCTCTCTATGTGTTTGCTCATATATCCTTACTAGAAACTCCTTAAGCTCTTCATCACTAATAGGTATTCTTATCCTGCCTGCCTGGGCTAGTGCAATTAACTGGTCCTCAATAACCGTAGCTAGCTCAGGCTTAACAAGCCTTAGATTAGCTAGTCTCTCCCGTGCTTTAGGAGCTAATATTCTACGGAGCAATATCTCTTTCTGAAGCCTTATTTGTCTCTGCCTCTCCTCTTCCTGAAGCCTCCTCTGTAACTCCATAAGCTTCCTACGCTTTATCATTTCAAGTTCTTCATCATATGACATCCTCTTCTCACCTCCTCTTAGCACGTGCTGGAGGAAGATATTTTGCTAGCTCAGGCTTTTCCTTTACAAGTTCAATCATTATCTCGTAAGCAATATGATCAAGTAGAGCCCTTCCAGCAGGAGCTAGTACTCTCCCCTTACCAGGAATCTTTCTTACAAGGTTTGCTTTCTCAAGCTGTTGAAGTATTTTTCTAATAATGCTTCCACCACTCTTTACAAAGTGTTCTGGAGCAACCCCATAGTTTTTCCGGCCACCATATATTGTTCTAAACCTTTCAATGCCTATTGGCTCGCTTGACTTGTATAATTTTCTTAAGATAGATGCAGCTCTGTAATACCACCAATCAGGATCCTGAGGAGGCCTTTCCTTAGCTGGCCCAGTCTTTACCATGAACGCCCAAGTTGGTGGTTTTACTTCGGGAACTCGTGTCTTTAGATACTCAGCAACCTTTTTTATCAATAGATCAGCTGGTACTTCTAGAGCTGTTACCATTCCTCCATTACACCCCTTCTTCTAAAGGTAATTCTTTTTACTTCTTATATACTATACTCCCGTCTTATCTGCCTCTGTCTTAGCGAGTATAAATGTCCTTCCTCTAACTTCTATAAGTCTTGCCCCAGTTTTTGATGCAGCCTCTCTAGCAATACTCCTTCTATCAAGACCAGTAACTTCAAGCGCTGTCTTCAATATCCTAATCTTTACTACGCCCTTTATCTTAAGCTGTCTCCTTATCTCTTTGATAACTTCTTCACTTAACCCCTTCTTACCTATATTCACGTCACACTTACTTGAGGCTTTTTTCTCCTTAATCTTCTTCTTTACTTCCTTCTTCCAGTTTTGATCATGTATCTTCTCTTCCACCCGCATAACAGGCATGTAACAACCACCCTTGATCCTCTTCCCTCACTCTGTATACGTACCCTTGATGTAACACCAGGTATTAGCGGTATACAACATCTCCTACAGTATCCCCTTCTTATATATCTAGGGGGGCGTATCCTTGTTCTTTGACTTATTCTTAAAAGGATCTCTATGTATCTTCTAGCAAGCCTATAGTCTCCTTGTTTAACCCGCCTATAGGCTAACTTGTATAAATAATCCATTCTCTGTATAGCAAGATCCCGGAGTATCTTCCGCCTCTTACTCATTACCTAGGTCCCACATTATAGCTGATAACATTACTTATGTGCTTTTTTCATATTATTCCTATAAGATTGCAGTGATTTATATTATGGCCATGATTTTAGAAACAGTATGGGGTTTGAATAAATGCTATACATAGTGTTAATAGAGTCTGCACTGGAGCTCGTACCAAGGCAGTTGTGGAGTCATCCAGCTATAGTAAAAAATGCTAGACGTAGGAGGAAGAAACCTGGAGAAATACTCCTAGATAAAAGCATACACTATCATGCGATGAAGAGTCTAGAATATAGTGAGAAACGAGGTAGACCTGATATAATACATGTCTCGCTACTTAATGCTTTAGGGAGTCCACTTAACATTGAGAATAAACTAAGAATATACATCCACACGATCAACGATTATGTTATATTTATTAAGCCAACTACAAGGATCCCAAGAAACTATCTAAGATTTACAGGATTAATGGAGCAATTACTAGTCTACGGAAGAGTACCGCCTGATTCAAAACAACCACTTATCTATATTAAAGAAATGGGCCTAGAAGATCTTCTGGATATTATTGGTAAGAAGCTTATCCTTCTAGATGAAGCAGGAACACCTCTATCACCAGATAGAGTTATAAAAGAGGCCCTAGCAGAAAACATGGTAATAGGTATAGGTGGGTTTCCTCATGGTAGCTTTAGTAAGAAAATCTATGAGTTAGCATACAATGTATACTCAATATATCCTAAACCCCTTGAAACATGGATCGTATTATCAAGAATAATAGAGGCAGCGGAAAGAAGGCTTGGATTATATAATCTCTACAAATAGCAAGACATGATATTTAAAGCAGCTTCTCTTCAACCTTTACATACTAAAAATAACTATCTCAGCATCTATGGTTTCAATAATAATATCTACCACTTATAAAAAGATACTTCACTACTAGATGTAATAAAAATATGTAATTAATTATTCAGCTTTTTAAAATAAAGAACTTGCTTTTTGTGAAAATACTTCTTAAAAGACCTTATATAGATCAATATTATAATATAGTTAAGAGTTAGAAAGTGCCGCCGCCGGGATTTGAACCCGGGTTTCCCGCGCCCCGAATACTATTCTAGTGGGCGTCACGGGCTCGAGAGGCCCGCATACTTGACCGGGCTATACTACGGCGGCTTATTCGTTTCTTAATGATTTTTGTGCTAGTATTATATAGTTTACTTCCTGGAGAGATGACCTTGTCTTTGTTGCATGTTCTTTATCCATGCAATAATTTTATGCCTCCAAGCTATGAAGAGTAAAAGAATAAGTATTTGGCCTAGATCCAGTGATAGAGCCGTGCCTGAGGTGTTATGTTCTATTACGAATAATGGTATCAACAGTATATTTTCATAGAAAGCCAACATGGCTAGAACTATGTAGTGCAGTACTATAGTTATTGTTGCAAGGATTGTGAGAACAAGTTTTATGTACTTATTATTTATGAATATGAATATAAGTATTAGAAACAATATGGTAAGTGATACGATCTCCTGTAGGGAGTATATTGATGATACTTCTCTAAAACCTATTATAGCCATTGATATATGCTGAATCAATACAGCCACCCAATCTAACACTCATGTTCCATGATATTATTTAATTTTATTATATACCGTAGCTGTGATTTATTAGTGGTGACTATTTTGAAGGCTATGGTTCTCTATAAACAAGAACCCATAGAAAATAATCCATTGATATATAGTGATATAGACAAGCCAGAGCCCGGGCATGGAGAAGTGCTTCTTAGGATCAGGTGTTGTGGAGTATGTAGAACCGATCTACATATTGCTGAAGGAGATCTTAGGCCTATTAAACTACCTATAATACCTGGCCATCAAGTAGTTGCAACTGTTGAAGAAGTAGGTGAAGGAGTACAAGAGGTGAGAAAAGGAGATAGAGTAGGTGTTCCCTGGCTTTACTGGAGTTGTGGTAGATGTAAATATTGTAGAAGAGGATTAGAGAACCTATGTGATAATGCATTATTCACGGGATATAGTGTTGATGGAGGTTACGCAGAATATATGGTTGCAAAGGCTGATTTCGTACACCCTATACCAGGCTTCTTTGATGATCGTCATGCAGCACCACTACTATGTGGGGGAGCTATAGGTTATAGAGCCTTAAGGCTTACAGGACTCCTTGAGCGTGGAGAGGGGAGTCTAGGGCTATTTGGCTTCGGGTCATCAGCTCACATGATAATACAGGTAGCTATAAACAAAGGCTTGGATGTATATGTTTTCACTAGAGGAGAGCAGAGACAAGAACATGCACTACAACTTGGCGCTAAATGGGCTGGGAAACCTACGGACGAGTCTCCCATAAAGCTTGATGCAGCTATAGTCTTTGCTCCAGCAGGATGGGTGTTTATAGAAGCTTTAAAAAAGCTTGATAAAGGTGGGAGAGTTGTCTTAGCAGGGATCTATATGTCTCCTGTAGAAAAGCTTGAGTATAGCCTCTTGTGGCTTGAAAGAGAAGTTAAAAGTGTAGCTAATGTTACAAGAGAGGATGTTAGAGAGTTTTTAAAGGAGGCTGCGCAAGCAGGGGTTAGAACTGAGATAACTATTTATGACTTAAAGGATGCAAATAAAGCTCTTCAAGATCTAAAGCATGGAAAGTTAAAGGGATCAGCTGTATTAAAAATAATTTAAATAAACAATCTTACCATACAACATAGGTTATTTTTATAGACCTACTTATCTCATCTAGTTCTCGCCAGTCACTATATGATAGCCGCCACTCAACAGCTCCTGCATTTTCTA
>JAGGXK010000014.1 GCA_021163115.1 Desulfurococcales archaeon
ATGGGCGAATACTTGAACAGGGGTTAAGAGATATAGCCTAAGCCCAGTTATACATGTTTCTCTAAACAGAAACACGCAGTATAGATTCACAGGGCATTCCAAACAATGCTTAACTGAGAGAAACAGGCATACAATGCTATGTAGAAGAACAAAAACACAGAGGAAACAAGAAGAAAACAAAAACACAGAACAAGGAACACATGAAAAAAAGATTAATCTAAAGTTATTCTTCGTCTTCCTCAAGACATTCCGAAAGACAATTCTCTAGGCATTCTTTGTCATTGGGATGGCATGTTTCAATACACAAATCTAGTGGATTCCAAACATACGTCATAATCACTCCTCCACAAATTCTATTTTGCTAATTTCTTCTAACATCTCCTGGCATATTTTCTTAAACTCATCAGAGACATGCTCGTATTCAATGATAAGGTACAAGTCATGCGTTAGCCTAGGCAGATTTACGGTTCTCAAATAATTGAGCTTGTTGATAAGTTTATCCTTAAGCTCTCTTTCACGATCACTAGTAGTCTTCAACAGGGCCAGCCTAGACATATACCTAGTCTTGAATTCAAATAATTTCAATGCTCTTTCACCTTGAGTTCATCTTTTAATTCAAAAAATGGACAAGGTATTATATCAGCCCATACAAAGCTCTGTTTTTTCATACATTTCCCTAGGCACCAACCCATTATCTCGTTGTATACTTTAAACATTGTATTAAGATGTTTACATATTCTACAACTAGCCATTTACTTTTCCCTCATAGCTTGTTTAGTTCTTCTAGGATTTTTTCTAAGTGTTCCCTCTTTACATCAAATATACTTGCTCCAACATCCTGTAACATTGCACTAAACTTTGCTGATAGATAGGCTTTTGGTGACTTAATGTTCTCGTCATCTAATACAAAAGCTCCTTTCCAACCATACTTTCTAGCGTATTGCTTCCAAGTCTCTTTATCTAACCATTTCTTTGGTTTTACTCTAACTCTGAGAGCCCTAACTGTTAAATCCATCCCTATTGTTTTCTCGAATGGGAACTCTTTCTCAATAAACTCAATCTTCTGTATTAGGGCTGGGATTATTTTCTTGAAAAACTCCTTTTCTTCTGGATTTAATCTTGTTTTAAGTGTGCACATTTTTCTCGACCTGTGAGGGCTTGTTTCTGTGAGTTGTATCTGGGACTCGGGGTATAAAAGTGTTACGGGCATAAGTTATGACGAGAAGTATTGAGCACACGTACTAAGAAGACAGCTAAAACAACTAGAGGAAGTATAACGAGATCACGGGCAAGGGCCTAGGGAAGTGTTCTAAGAAACAAACCACAGCCATAATAGTTATACCCACAAAATAATCTTATTGTTAAATGCTTTTTTTACTTGTTATCTGGCTTGTTTTTCTCGGTAACACTTTTTGTGCTTATCTTGTTGTGTGCTTGTTTCTCCAGAGTATTATTGAGTCTATGTTTGGTGAGCCATACTTCATGAATTCCTGGTCGTGGAAAGTTGTTAGCCTAGCCCTGCTCCATCCAAGCATTTTAGCGTACATGAAGTAGGTTCTCGGTACTGGCACGTTGTGTTTGAACACGTAGGCCCATACATCACGCCACGTGAAGTAGTAGACGGGATATACTTCTATCCATTTCCTTTTCCTAACTATGCTTCCCCTAGCCCCCCTATTACTCGATTCTTCTGCTCTTATTCCTAGCAAATGATACTTTACTCCCATTTCTTCTAGTGTCTTGAAGAACGCCTTATACCATTTAACATAGTCTATTCTTGACCTAGGGTTTGCACCATAAGCGTATTTCTTCACAATGAGTTTGGCTTTAGGTGCTATCCTCCTTATATTGTCTAGTATCTCGTTTTCTATGTGGCGTGGCATAAGCCATGGCCCATGATCCCAGTGGAAAACCGTTATATCATGTGAAATGTTGTTGTATATTATGTGTAACATTGTCATTGAGTCCTTGCCACCGCTTACAGCGATTATAGAGTCCTCTACATAGTGCTTTGTAAACGATATTGCTTCTCTTACTTTTTTCTCAACGCCTCCTATATCATAGTATTCTGTGAAGTAGTCTCTCCACCTTCTAAGCCACTCCCTGTCTACTTTTACTTCAACACGCATTTGGTGAAGGGCACCCCGCATAGCTTTATGTTGCGTTTATCCCAGTATGGTGGCTTATAAGCGAGATATGCTACGTCCTCGTATTCTTTGAGGTATTCTACTGGTATCGGCCTCATACACTTATTGTTCCATACTAGGCCTGCCTCATAGTCTACTTCCTCTATTCTCGCTTCTTTTATGAAGCCGAATCCAATGTTCCTATCCTTTCCAAGGGCCTTCACCTTGCCTAGTATTCTTGCAAGCTCTCTTGGATCACCTGTTGCGTAGAAGACTACTTCTCTTACAGGGACATAGGTTATCTTCAAGTAGAAGTCTTTGAAGAAGCCAGATCCACGCCTAATCTTGCCCGAAGTAAACTTGAAGTCCCCTCTCTTAAAGTAGTGGAAAATGAATGGCTCACCATTGATAATACTCACGCTAGCCACATATATGTCCCTCCACTTCTTGAGGGGAGGGTCCTGTATCATCGGTACATCTAGTTTCTTTATAATGTACTTGATGGGCGTCTTTGTCGGTAAATAATAGTATTTCTCGCCTAGGCTTTCACGTAGGAGTACGTGGAGTACTAGGCCATCGAAGCTTATCCATGGGAACCCTAGGGCTACTGGTGTCTCCATTCTGAACGTTATCTTCAATGGTACATAACTCATAGCCTATCCCTTAGTTTGTCGAGTACCTCCTTTATCTTGTCTCTATTCTTTTCTATGAACTCTAGGTATGGTTTATCGCTAACCTTCTTCGGGAACTCGTATTCTATCCTGATTTTACCGAAGCCTATGCTGGACTTCCCGCCTATGACAGGGTTTTGCTTCCAAAGCTTTATGGCCCTGTAGAGTGTGGCTAAGTCTATTTCTTCTCCTTCCTTGGTGGTCTCTAGGACTATTTCGTGGTAGAACTGGGTGCCAGGGGCGAAGACCTCGTACTCGACAAGCATTTGTACTGCTTGTTCATCCCTACCTCTCTCGGCTCTCAACTCATCTCTACGTGTTTGGAAGGCTCTTGTAATTAGCTGGTAGAAGCTTATATCGCTGTCTATTCCTATATAGTCTCTGAGCTCCTTGCATATTGGCAGTAGATGCCCTATGAGAAGTCTTCCCTCGACCATCTGGTTACTGTAGCTGCATCCAAACAGTCTTATCGGTAGAATGTATTTTACTAGCTCTGACTTGAACGATAGATCTACTACCCCTGATTCACTACTAGTTGTGGCCTCGGTTAATACTCCTCCAGCAAACAATGTATGGTATAGTTTTTGGTACGGTTTCTTAGACAAGTCCATCTCGTATCCTACTAGTTCTAAGAAATCTCTTGTGAGAAGCCTTCTCAGTCTTCCACGTACCTGGTTACCGCTAATGATTGGTACATCTAATGGCCTGCCTTTTACAATGAATTTAAGCCTGTTCAATAATACTACGCTTCCAGTCTTCTCGTTACCACCGTGGAAAATCGGGGATAATGCGGTTATTCTACCCTTTATTACATGTATTATCACTTGTTTTCACCTCCTTGTTCCTTTTTCTTAAGATGTTTTGTTGAGAAAAACATTGCTTTTAAGGCTAGTAGCTTTGTCCAGCGACGTAGAACGTCCATTGCTAATTCATTACATGTTCTAAGATATTCTAGGTCTTCTAATGGAACGTTTACACCTTGTATGCCAAGAGCATTACCTAAACGTTGTATCACGGACGCTACGTCTGGTTCGTATTTAGCGTATTCTAGTCTATGCTCGAAGACGTCTAAGTGGTTTCTACGTATCCTAGACCACTTTACCTGTCTCCAGATATGAGCTAATACTATAGTCCATTTCTCTTCAACGTCTTTTTCGTTACATGTTATAGTACTCTCACGAGTATTTGCCATAGAGGATCACCTTTCATGCTCTCGATTTTCATGCATAGATCATGGTGCTCCCATTCCCTTGGAGAGCATCCTTCAAGCAAAGTCTTTTTACGCTTAAACGTATTATATGCCTCATAAGCAATTGACAACACATGCCTGAGTCTTTGTCGGTCAACTATTACTGGGCCCTCATCTTCTCCGCATAGTGCTACCATTGTCTTGGAGGAAGCATATCTAAGGCATCTTAGGAAACCCATTTTCCGCCCAGAGCTCTTCACATATATCAACGAGTTTACGGGAGGATCAGATACCATCTTGAACAATTGCTTCTTATCCAAGATGCCTACTTCATCGCCAACTATAGCCCAGTTCCTACGCCTAAACTCCTGGCTAGTAAAGATCTTATAACATACATCGCAGACCATGTCCCCGTCAAACATGTCTGGGAAACCAACAAACTTCTCGCTGAAACGCAACCTGTGCTTAGCTATTCTTCTCCCACAGAGACTACATAGACGAGAACCAGTATCCAAGTCTTTCAACCCAGAATAAACATAGACGAGAACCAGTATATAAGTTGCAAACAAACACGGCAGATACACATCTAAATTCCGAAATAACGCAATATCAGAGAAGAACTGGTCTTGGGCTTTAGAAGCGGTTTGTTGTGTAAAAAGAGGTTGGTGTTGGCTATGTGTGTGCTTGTAGTATCTTTATGTTTTCTTTTTTTCGTCTAGGAGCACTAGTGTATCTTTTATGTGGTTCTCTAGTACGTGTACGAGTAGGTTATAGTAGTATCCTTCGAAACCACATAGCTTACAGTAACACATGTGTGTCCTGTTACGCTTGTGTTTTTTCTCTATTATCAATCTAGCATAAGAGTATTTGTCTAGAATATATGATACCATGTAACGTAGTCTACGGTAACAATTGCTCTTATGGTTTGTTAAGTGTAGGAATAGGTTGTCGAAGCTACGTCCGCAGAAAGGACATTTACCGCTATCGAAGCTTATGCCCAGTCTCCTAAGGTATAGTTCAGTAAAGAATATCTCCCATTGGAACCTGTGTGCCCTAAGACAATGCCTAGTTGACACAACTGCTTTAAGAATAGTATCAACATGCTGTTTACGCATGGTTTAAGCACCTTGTAGAATATATGCGAAAACATCACTTGGTATAGAGGATGGGATAAAAAGATACTCTGAATATGATTTGAGCACGGCTATGAAGTATTCTTCTCTTTCGCTTTTAGTCTTAGCAGAATAATGTTTAGGTACTAGTGAGAAAGGCCTACTCCAAGTACTGTTATCGAAGCTTCTTATCCTGTCCTTTACGCTTCCTAGTAAATCCTTGTTGAAGCCAAGGCCTAGTGCATGTATTTTTTCTTTATCTCTAACATATGAGTGTACTATCTCTATTAGCATTTTCATGCATGCATAGTTTGCTATACGTCTATTCTTTCCTTTCCTAGAGCAGTATAGTTTGCATGGCACACCTATTATCTCTATTCCGTCTATGCTTAAGATTTCCTCTACCATTCTCGTTATCTCAATGTTAAAGTTGTAGTGAGCTACCACCATGCATTTATAGTCCTTGCAAAATAGCTTAGAGTATGTTTTAGCTACATTCAATGTGAACTCTGGGTCTTTGAACCAGTCAGGTAGTATGACTATCATTTCTACTGGTCTCCTAGTCCTATATACTTCATATACAAATCTTCTAAGACTACTAATCCATACATCCAAACTAGGCCTCTCATTCTTTAAGACAAAATTGTACATACCATTGTCTACAAGTAAGTAGTAGTAGTCTATCCTCCTTGGCGGGAGACGCCTATGCGTAATAGAGACTACTTGAAAAGGCCACCACTCGGGTGCCGTAACAGTATAGAATATTATCATGTTTTTGCCTCTACTTGTTTAGTAGTTTTTCGAGGTATTCTATTTTCTCTGACATCTTGTTTACTAGTTCTTTTGCTTCCTCTATGCTTAGTGCTACTGTTATGCCTAGCCGTATATCGTCTCTTGAGAAACATACCGTTACCTTATCGTATATTGTACCTATATCAAATATCTTTAGATCCTCATAGTCTATTTGTACCCTGAGATCCTCTAGCCATATGCGTGCTTTAACCATTTTATGCCTCCACCTCTATTGTTGCTACTAGTCCTGTTTCCTTGTCTTTTTCTAGGAAGACTAGTTTTACCGTGAGCTCGTGGAGTGGGTACTCTTTTTCTAGGCCTTGCTTTATCCATATTGCTATTTCTTCGGCTATGGTACAGTCGCTAGACTCTACTTTAGCCTTGAACAGGTCTAGGACTTTCCTCATGAAGCCTAGGAACTCTACTGTCATGTTCATGTATGGCCTAATCCTTATCTCCAGGAAACTGGTATCTATGATATCACCGCTTATGCAACATCTCCACTTAAGGTTTACTATAGGTATTTTGAAGACAATTTGTTTTAGGGGCCTACTTACCTCGAATTCTTTTTTGACTTGCATTCTTCTCCACCCCCTTCTCGTAGAATAGACACGTCTTGTAGAGTATAGTCATACATCTATCTGGGTTTACAGGTGTAGAGGATGGGAGGTTTAGGACAGGGGAAAAACACATGTTGTGTTTGAAGAAAGGACACTTGCCCTTAAGGCTAGGGTAGTCCTTAAGGCTCTTCTTCTCGTAAGCCATTTCATCTTTCACCTAAGTGTATGAATTTGTAGATTATCCGTGTGCATTCTTTTACGTCTTTTTCATCGTAACAAGCCTTGTATATTTTGCATTGTAGATAGTTTCGTGACTCATCACAATCCTCCCTAACCAGTTCACCACCAACCTCATAGAGAAAACACTTGTCCCTCAAAGGACAGGGCATGTCATACCACCTTGATCATGTTACATTGGTCTTAAGAGCTCTCTACCTATCGAAACGTATTTCAATAATCGTTTTAGGATTGGGTATTCGTGTTTTCCGTCTTCTGTGTCTATTACTATTGCTATGTCTCCCTGTAGTTGTATCCATGTATCAATGTATTGTTCCTTGCATACTTTTACGTCATCATTGCACCATGCTATGACATCTCTTATTGACTCGAATCCTTCTATGATTTTTGTTTCATCTAGTTTCATATCTGGTCTATCATATGGGTACTCTATTGTCAATGTCTTATTGAGTGGCATTATGTAGATGTATGCGACCTCTCTCTTACTTCTCAGTACTATGAGCGTGTTTAGATTAGCATACCATTTCCTTCTTACCCTGTTTATGAACACTATGTATTCTCTAAGCTCCTTTAACATCTCCCTTAGTTCCCTGGGATAAAGTGTTTCATCAAACTGTAGCCTAAGCATAAAGGATGTAAGAGTCATCATACCACCTTGTATCCTCTTTTGATCACCCATGGTAGTTTTCTTTCCTTTCTTTCAATGGGGAACGGATAGTATAGTATGTCTTTATCGGTTACGAGTAACTTTATCATTTGTTTTCACCTTGTTTTTCTTCTAGTATATCGTATATTATCATGTCTTGGAATGTATCTATTATCTTCATTATTAGGTTCATCCCAGTTGCTTGGTGTAGTTCGTTGTCGTTTCTACTTAGCTTTATGAGTGCGTCTACTAGTGCTGATAACATGTCGTATTCTTTTGTTTCTAGTATGCCTAGCTGGTTCAATGATTCTACTGCTGATTGTGCGTGGTCTAGGTAGTGGTAGTCGTTTTCGTCTACTTCTAGTATTGCGTCAACGATGTATGAGAACGGTATTTTCTCGTTATCCCTTATCATCAATCCTTCATAGTGTTCTCCACGCAATAGAAAACTTCTAATCCTTGCCGTGAAGATGTATTTTATTGACTCGTGGCCCGTGTCAGGGCCCCTCAGAACTGATACTATATTGTATATGTATGGCTGTCTCAGAGCCTCTCTTATCATTGTCAGCTTAGCGTACTTTGAGAATGAACCCGTCACGCTCATTCTATCACCCTATTCTTATAGCCTCAACTGTTGATTTGCCGAAGAGCGATCTATCGTATTTCTCTATTACTAGCTCAACACCTTCTCTAAGCAACTCGCTTCTTGATTTACCCGTTCTTCGTGCTATCCTGTCTAGTTTTTCGAGAAGATAGTCATCCATCTTGAACGTTACAACACGCATGACCAAGACTCTCAAACCTGGACAAATTGTTTCTGATCTATAAATGGGGGTAGGGGTATTTAAGTATTACTTATAAGTGGGAAAAAGGTAATACTTGAGGAGAAAAACTATGTAGTTTCTTCTTTTAAGAATGGTTCTAGTATCTTGTCTAGTATGTCTTCTAGTGTTCCTGGAATCTTTCTTCGGACTGATTCCAGTATTACTACAGGGATTTCACCGTATAATGCTATGAGGCCTATACCATAGTCTATTAGCACTCTTAATCGATCTGGGTTATTCATGAGCATTCTTAGAACCGTGTTTGGGTGTAGGCCTATCACGCCATAAGCCCATGTCCCATACTTTCTCCTTATGAGTAGTTGCTCTACTAGCTTTGCTAAGTCGCTTTCTTTGAGCTCTAATACTATCTTGTATAAGCGTGGCCTGTGGACTTCTTTTATGAATGTTATCATTACGTCTATTTCCACGTTGTTTATCCTTCTGTGAAAGTATACATCTATGTCCCTAAACCGTGGCTTAAGCCAATAATTGTCTTTCCCGTGGATATCCATTAGAACAGGCAGAACATGGAATAGTAGTGCGTCTTCTCCATGGACGGGCCCAGACCAATGAAGCCTAACATTACTACAGACTTTTTCACAAAATTTCTCTACTCTCTCAGAGCTAGAGAAAAAACCATACCTAGCCCTCATAGACTCCATGCACTTCTCCTTACAATTAGACATCTTCGTATTTCCTCAATGCCTTGTCTATTACCTCTAGATGTGGATAGATATCCTTGTTTATCAATGCACATCTCCAGTAGGTTCCGAGTATCTTTAGTGCTTCTTTCTCGGTTATCTCTAAGTCATATCTGACATAATCATAGCTCGTATTGTATTTGCCATAGACCCAGTATTGTTCTGTGAACCATTTGTCTAGCTCTACTATGAGTATCCATCTTTGCCAATTTATTCTTGCTAATAATACTATTCGTTTACGCCTAGTAGTTGAACCATCTATGATGTAGATATCCATGCTTGGTATAATCCAATGAATCCACTTCATACCTCTAGGCAAACTACCATGGCTCCACTTCCTCATACCAATACTTAGTGATTTATCATTAGCGTAATGAGCATACCATCCAGCATGACAAGCTATATCTTCTGCTAAGGCTATGATATTCTTACTCATTTTTTGATTCCTCCATGGGCTTGTAGTACCTACAATAGTACATTAACATTGTATCACCTAGCACTTCACACATAATCTTACCGTTTATCATTAATCCTATGAAATGCTTACACTTGAGACAAATCATATCTATCACCCCAACTCGTATTCAGGTGTAATGGAACCAAAATACTCCTTCAGTAACCTAAAGGAATTCTTGTTTAAGCAGAAGATGACCGTGTTCTTGAATTCCTTCCTGTCTAAGAGGCCTTCATGTACCATGTTACGTATTTCTCGTTCAATTGTTGTCCTCTTAACGTCTACTACGTCTCTATTTCTCTCTATGTAACTGAATATTCCTTCATAGGTGAAGCACCATGATGTTTGTTGCCCCTTCTTTTTTCTTATCTCGTTTCTCCAGCAGAGGTATTGGTATATTAGTGACAGGTATTTTAGGTATCTTTGCTTAGGCAACGTATCACCTTGTTTTTGCTATAGCATTACTACTATTATTGTTATGATTGATAGTGTTATTGCTAGTATGTAGAATACTAGGTCTTCTAGTAGTAGCACTTTTAACCGCATGTCCTCTATCATCAGCTTTACCGCTCCTATCAATACCATGACAGGTATTATGAGTGCAATAGTCTTGAATACTAGTCTAAGCAACTGGTCAAGCATTTTCTCCATCCTCCTTTGATACTCTTATTGCTTTTACTAGGCCTAGGCCCATTGAGAAGATATGTTCTATTGTCTTGGCCCTGCTGAGGCCTAGCTCGTTTGCTAACCTGTCTATTTCTTCAACTATTTCTTCTGGTAAAGTGAAACAGACTACTTTTTTAGCCATTTCCTACACCACGATTTATAAATAGAGCTTGTGATTTATAAATCGTTCTCCAACTATAAATAGTTTCGCCTAAGAGTATCCCCGTGTCTCCTATACATATTATTATATGTATTATTCTTCAACTATAAATTATAGATGGTGATAGGTTGTGGCTGTGATAAGGCTTAACAGCTTAGATGATCTAAGGAAGATACTTCAGGTTGTAATCTATGGTTCTAGGAGAGCGTATATTTGCGTAACAGATGAGGTTGCACAGGTGTGGCTTGTACCCAAGGTTACGAGTAGGCATAGACACTACTATTATCTTGAGACTACTGAGAAGGAGGTTAAGGAGGCCTTAAAGGAGATAAGCAAATACGATATACCCGTTATACGTGGAAGCGTTGGTAGATTAGAGTCTGCTTAACACGAATACTATTTCTTTAGCTAGTTCCGCTACCGCCAGGCCCACCATGAACTCTATCATGTCGCCTTTAAAGTAGTCTGACTTCCACAAGTATTCTATGAACTCGTAGATAGTGTACGCTATGAACGTTACCCAGCCAAGGCCTACGAGGCCCGAAACGAATCCAAAGAAAGTATGCAATATACTCCACTTGTCATCATATATTGTTACCTTCATTTTCCCACTATAATATTACGTCTCAGACGTTTTAAACCACCAATAATTCTAAGAACACGTTTAGGTGCACAAACATGGAAGCATTACTTAACGAGCTAAAAGTGTTTGGAGAACTATGGAAAAAGGAAATACAGTATATACAATCCATGAAGGTAGAGGAAAGAATGAAACTATACAAAAAGGCCTTAGAGATGTTAAAAAGAGGATTTAGAATAGATGACTTAGAGTGGATTATGAACGAGTAGATTTCAGAGGCTATGCCAGTCATCATATTTCAGTATGAGGGCTTTTCATCACTCTCTTATTCGTATTCTTTACTCTCAGCGATAATTTGCCTCCATCTCTTTAGGATTCTCTTTTTAGCCTTCTCCAACTTCTTATGTACTTCTTTGGATAATGATGGATCTGATATCATACTGTAGTATAGCTCGTAGAGCAATGCTATTGTTTGGCCTAGGTTTAACTTATGTTTCTCAGAGAAGTTTACAAGCCTATTATAGTAGACTGTTGGAACTGTTATGGTTGTAAACCCAGAGCGTGGCATATGGTCTTCCCCACTAAGATACTCTGAAGACATGGGTATTAAAGGGTTTATGCTAGTACTGTACAAGTGATATGAGTGGTAAGAACGGTCTAGAATGTACAGTACGTGTTTTTGGTCTAGATTACACACCATCGAGACCCCATTTATAGTTCAAAATATCTTGTTTAATGCTTGTTTTACTTGTTAAATAGTTTTTTGGTTAGATGAGTGGTTTAGTATTCAGGTTTAGGCCTGTATATTGGGTTCAATGGTTTTGTGATCAGCTTATCTTAAGAGTATTCAAGCCTCTATTTGCATATAATATATAAGTATAAGTCTCAGTATAGTATAACTTAGCGAGTATATTATGAGAAATGCTTTAAGGAAAACAAGTCATTAGACATTGGAAGTGATACGCTATGGCTGGATCTTATAATCGTTTCGAGAGAATGGAGATGAAAGTAGATCTACTGTATAATTTTATTTTATCGTTTCTTTTAGCGTTTCAGAGGAAGATTAGGCCTTTACTTGAAGGATTTTATCGTAGACCATACCGTGTAATAGAATGGGGTAGTAGTGGGGATAAATCAATCTTCTATGTGATAATGTATCCTCCTGGAGACTACTATAGGTTGAGGATGAAACCAATAGTATGGCTTATCTATATAAGTACACAGAGATCACCGTTAAGGTTCTACCAGTTTGTTACAAGATATGGTAGGCTGACTAGAATGCTTGAAAAGAAGATTGGTGTACCATGTGATTGGTACTTTATACATATTGGGCCTAGGCCGACGCAAGGTATATTCGTTGAAGTATACAGGCTTAGAAGGTCTGGAAGAGATCCAAGGATATTCTTTGCTAGATCACCAAAGGAGGCCATAGACTTTATTGTAAACTATATTGAGAACAGGCTTAGGATGCTCATAGAGAAGTCTAAGAAGATATTCGGTGAAAACGCCTTACTAGCACTATTCTTTGGAGCATTCATCAAGGAGTTTAGAGGAAAAATACCCGAAATACTGGAGTCCATCAAATCGCAACTTCTAAAGAGTGTTGGTTGGTCGCTGATAGACCCGCTCTTATAACCCGACCATCAAATAAGTTAAGATTATCTTTGTCGTATCATCCCCACTTATGGCCCATCCATAACAGGTATAATGTTCTGTAAACGAAACCTTGTAACACCAAACATCCTTCATAAAGAGTTCTTAACCAGTAAAAAACACGTAAAAACATATTATCCTAAAAACAGTAAAACATGACCAAGAGTGTTTCAGATCGATCGCTAACTATTAGAGCTCTTACCAGAACAGTTAAAGTAGCATTAAACATAGTAACATTTTCTTACATGCCCCTCTTATATAACATGTTATATTATGTTATACTCTAATATAATTCAGAGAATATTCTAGTAGTATATACTAGGTAAGGTTCAAGGACTCTCATAAACTAGTGCAAGTATCATGAGAGGGTGTTTATGCTCTATTAGTTAATGTGAATTAACTCCCCAGTAAACAATGGTCTGTTCCATACAAGAGAATTAAACCCCCTAGTGCAAGTACCATCCCAAGGCATATCAGACTAGTGCAAGTCTATACGCCCTATACAGGTTTAGGCTTGAATACTAAAACGATTATTTGATCAGAAAACCATTTAACCCAGATTACATGATACCAACAAAGTATCGGCATCTCGATAGTCCAAGGTTGTTTCCCATTTTATGGTACATGTTAATGAGCTTGTCTAGTAACCTTATATCGCTTCTATCAATCCTTTTTTCCGTCTACTCAATTATCTCTTCAAATTTGTGGGCTCTATCGTACATGGCTATGGTTATAAGGTATCTCTTCCCCTTCTCATGGACCTGTTCTTCGAGTTCTTCTAGCTTGAAGAAATACCATTCCTTGTCCTCTTGTACATAGACGGCTATGTAGGGTTCACCACCTGATAGAGATGCTGCATACCTCAGGTTCTCGTATTGCTTCCAAGGGATAATGATAGTCTCACGCTTCTTCCTCAACTTAACCTCGAACAACAAGATCCTACCTTTCCTAATAGCTAACAGGTCTGGATACCTAAACCTCTTAGACCTTCTACCACTACCAGGGGCCCTCATAACAAAGAAGCCATGCCTCAACAACCTCCTACCAAGGTCATACTCGGCCCTCTTCCCCCTGTAATACATCTCATACCCCAAGACAAATCCACCCCACTCAACTCTAACATATACATCTGATAGGAGAAATATTTTTTAGGGCTGGTATACCTATACTACGTAGGGGAGGTGTAAAGAGTGAGTGAAGTAAGACACAAGTGGACAACCATAAAGGTTCCGATTCAAGTCAAGGAAAAACTCGATTACCTACGTAGCAAGACACAAAAAGTAACTTGGGAGGTGATATTAGAGAGTTTGACATTTTATGAGGAATTTTTGAGGAGGCCTCAAGTACGTACAAGTACAAGTAACTTAGACAAGTTAAGCTGGTACATCACTAAACTAGCTACAAGCTTTGGAGCATACAAAGAGAATCCAAGCGATGAAAACTTTCAGTACCTAGCTAAGAGGGTAGATGAGCTAAAGAAGAGATTCAATATCGATGCCGAGATATTATTGAAAATGGCAGAGTACTACAAGAGAACAAAGGACGAAGAACTAAGGAACAAGATAAAAGTGGATATGAATATGGCCTTCAAGCAAGTGATAAAGGAACTAATAATACAGTTACTCTTCGAGCTTGTAAGCAAAGAAGAGTAAAAAACTAGTTATTTTTTGTCTAATCACAATAGTCCTGTTTCACTTGTACTTGTTGTTCTCCCTTTTCCTTTTCTCATTCTAGTTAGGAGATCTCTTAGTGATCCTCTTGGGATAGTTGATTTCACGCTTGATACTAGATCGTTTACACATTTATCCATGTCTAAGGGCTTGCCACACTCGTTTGCTAGGACAACTATTGATTCGCATAGCTTCTGGGCCAAGCCGACAAGGTCTTCATTACTCATTCTGCCAGAGAAGTATTCCTCTGAGGCCTGGTGAAGAATTGATATGAGTTCAAGCATTTCTGATTCTTTCCCACAACCCGATAACAGGGACTTAACCCATTGGTCTACTCTCATTTTTCAACCCTCTTCTATAATTTTCACTATTGCCTGTAATATAAGGTCATTCACCGATATCCTCAATTCCTCCGCTTTCTTCCTCAGCTTCTGGGCTATCGAGGGGGGTACTACTATCTCTATTCTCTCGCTCAAATCTTGATACCCTTTCTAGTATCTCTTGTGCACGCTTATATTTCCTACTACCAGTAGTTATATCCTTGGCCTGTAGCTTCAATATCTTCCTCTTAGACTTGATAACACTCTCCCTGACACCACGTATCTTAAACGACACGTTAAGCATGTACCCCTCAGATATCGGATAGATATTCGACTGAACCTCCAACACAACACCGTAACTCTGCAACCTCCTAGCAATGTATTGAGCGAAGTTCTCCACAGAGTCAACCCACTTCCTAACCGAAAGCCTCAGTATGTCTAAGAGCTTGGTATCCTTGATCTCCCAGACCCAGACAACGTCCTTGAACACGTCACCCCTCGATCTCCTAGATGTTTCAATGTTTTCCTCTTCGACGAGGTCTATCTCTTCCATAGACCATCTCCTAGACTTTAATCCGCTTACTAGACTAATATATACTATGTTTTCCATCGCAATATATACCATGCGAATTAGCCGTTAACGAGCATTCTTACATGACAAAAAGTAGAGAAGAGGGTAGAACATGCCAATAGTGAAAACACTAGCTGATAGAGTCGAGAAGTTCAGGTTAAAGACTCCAGCAGACCAAACAGGTACTAGGTATGGAGCTGTCAAGGACTTAGCTGTCGGCAGGTTCATTGAGGGAGCAGGCGTTATAGCAGCTGTAAGAGAGCGTGTAAGAGACATTCTTGAGAGGGAAGGAGTACCAGCGACCGACCACGGAGTATACTATGCTTTCGCATTCGTAGCGACAAGCAAGGCACTATCCCATAGCGGTGCTGAGCTAGACGCCATCATAGCAGGGCTTAAAGCAAAGTATACTGCCAAGGGTGCTGACCCAGCGATCCTAGACAAGATAGCTAACCTAATAGTTGGTTAAGGGGGTGTAGGCCATGCCCATCGTTAAGAGATTAAGTGATATGCACAAGAAATACGAGCTAAAATACGATGGCACCAACGTTACAACGAGACTAACATCTGTCAAGGACTTAATGGATTCTAGATACGAGGCTGCTATGTCAACAATATATGATGTAGTAGAGAGAGTCAGAGACGTACTAGCAGAGGAAGGTGTACCATCGGGTCTATGGGCTAAGTACCTGTCATTTGCTCAAAGAATAGCGAAGCTAACGTTCAGCCATAAAGGCCTGACACTACAGAACGAGATAAGTGCCGAGAAGAGCTACTTCGTCACAGCATATAAAGCTGATCCAGCTATCCTTGACAGGATAATTGAGGTTGTAATCGGAGTAGTTCCACCATACTAACGCTTTTTCCATGGCATCTACTATACGCTGACATGAGCCCCCGTGAACAAGGGGGCGATTAAACAGAAACCTCTTTTCTTCTCTAAAACTCTTTTCTTCCTAGGTGCAAAGCCTTGAAGGAGGTAGCTGTTATTACATCTGATAGATCTGTTTCTCTACAAAGAGTAGCCAACGATATAATCAAGGTGTTCAGGGAAAACGGGGTACGCAATGTAAAGCTAATACTATCGGCTAACGCTGACCCTCGCCTATACAAGGACGTGAACTATGCTATCACGGTTATGACCTTCGACCCCGCTTGGGTTAAGCCATACTTGTTCATAGCGAGAATGCTCAGGACCATGGGTAGGACATCGCTATTCTACACTACGACCGAGGGAAGGATAAGGAGAGTACACGGGGACATCTGGATCTACAGGGATCTAAGCTACATAGCAAACTCTGAGTACACGAAAGAGAAACTAATAGAAGCTGGAGCAAAAGTGGATAAGGTGGTCTATCATGGTGTAAATGTGGACTCTATAAAGTCTTTCTCATGGAAAGCCAGATCACTACGTGAGAAACTAGGCCTAAGCAAGGACGATTTTGTTGTTGGCTACATCGCTGGAGGATACATGCGGAAAGGCCACGACATCTTTGCAGAAGTAATAAGATTAGTCCAGCAAAAAGATCCCTCAATAAAGTTCGTGGTCTTAACTGATAACAGGGGAGTTAACAATTACAAGGACGTGGAAAACGCAATCATCCTACCCGACTTCGGCAAACTAACACTAGACACCGTCTATGGCCTCTACCATGTTTTCGACTTATATGCACAAGCATCGCTGAGTGAAGGTTTCGGCCTTCCGTGTTTAGAGGCCCTCAGTGCTGGGAAACCAGTTGTCCATGCCGACTACAAGCCTTTAAGCGAGATAACAACTAAGGATACGTCTTTTAGAGTAAAAGTATACGATGTGGTCTATAAGCGGGAGCTGGGATCAATAGAGTATGAGCTACACTACTATGATCCAAACGAGTTCGCTGAAATGATAATCTACGCTAAGGACCAAGTATTAAGGAACAGGGATGAGCTAAGAGTAAAATGTATTGAAAGGGCTAGAATGTTCGATGCAAGGAAAACATATAAAGTGTTCGTAGACATGTATTATCATGGTGGTTTAGACTATGACTAAGAAATCTAAGAAAACCACATCTACGAAAACACAAGAGCCAGAGCAGGCACCAGAGTCAACTCCCCAGTTAACACCTGAGCAAAAAGAGTTCCTAGACGCAATGAACAACTTGATAATGTCAGCACAAGAACTATCATATACGGTAGCGTTACTGCCAAACGACTTAGTAGAACAACACCAAGAGCTGAAGGAACTAGTAGAATCAGCTAGAAACGTTGTACGAGCTACATGGCGTTTCCATAAACTGATAAAGCAGAGAATGAGAAGATGAGCAAGGTAATAGTACCCCCTGTTGTAGTAGAAATAGATGGAGCGAAGGTATACATACTGGAGGTCACCCCTCATAACTGGGTTGACAAGAAGAAACACTACATAGTCTCGTGTTACGTGGAATGGAATGGCTGGAGATCACAGGTCTTCCAACTAGACGTTACAAGCAACAAGGAATTGAAGGCTAAATTGAAGACAGAGATAGCCAAGATGAAACTAGCTATTCTTTCAGGCAATACCCATTTTTTCACCAAGGTAAAGTAAACGCTTAAGCCCCTCTTTTTTCCAGTATACATATTATTTTTAAGTTCGATACTAAAAATAGATTCAAGTAGAGAAAGTTTAGCCTAGGGTGTCTAGTTGAAAAACCTAGACTTGTTCACAATCGAGGACGTAAACACGGTCATCAGCATCATAGATAACCTGAACACAGTTAACACTATCAATGAAGCAGTAACAGTAGAGTCCATTGAAGAACTAGACCTTGAAGCACTAGCCTCCTCATTGCACGGTATTACTGATCCAATAGGACAATTACAGTCATGGTTCTATGATAGACTACGAGAACTAACAGCATGGGTAACGGATACTGTTAACGCAATATTCCAGTCATTCTGGGATACAGTAATAAAGCCATTCCTTGACGGCTTGAGCTCACTGGTCGAGAACATTTGGAGCTATATACAGCAGATACCAGGGGTCTTCACCGACCTCGTATCATGGATAGAGGATCAAGTCAACAGCATATGGACATGGATACAAGAAAACCTGATAACACCGCTAAGCAACGCCATACAGTCATTCATAGACCTTGTCAGCGGTGGAATAGAGACCGTTACATCGTTCTTCACGGAAACACTACCATCATATATTATGCAGATTCCGTCCATGATACAAGAAGCGATAAGCGGGGCATGGAACTGGATACAAACCTATATCATAACGCCATTAACCGAGGTTTTCAACACCTTATCTAAATGGATAAGCGATGCTATAACAGCCATTACAGACTTCTTTACCAAGACTCTACCAACCTATATGGAGCAGATACCATCAATGATTCAAGAGGCTGTATCTGGTGCTTGGAGCTGGATACAGGCAAACATAATAGACCCGTTGACAAAGACCTTCCAAACTCTCTTAGGCCTAGCACAACAAGGATTAAACATGCTAACAGCATTCTTTACGCAAACCCTGCCATCATACATAGTTGGAATACCATCCATGATACAAGATGCTCTAGGCAATGCATGGGGTTGGATAGAGAGTAACATTATAACACCGCTAAGCAATACTATACAGTCACTCATAGACTACATAACAAGTGGCTTGGAGACAATAAGCAGGTTCTTCACGGAAACACTACCTGGATTAATAAACCAAATACCAAATATGATACAGGAAGCTCTTACACAGTCATTGGCTGGGATAGCTCAATGGATACAGGACAACATCATAGCACCGTTAAGCAAGAACATACAAGCAATCATAGACATGGTAACCAAGGGCTACAACACGATAAAGAACTACATAGAGGAAATAGGCAAGACACTACTAGAGCTCCCAAGCAAGGCACTAGAGGGAATGAAAGTAGTAGGAATGACGATATGGGAGTTCATAACCGACTTGGGATCCAAGGTAACCGAGGGTTTCAAGCAAGTAGGAAATATTCTAACCGAGGTAGGCAAACACTTAAACCAAGTAGGAGTTGTATTAACAGGTTTCATTAACTCGGTGGCTAATCTACCACAGATGCTATATGAGAGATTTAAAGGAGTAGTAGAAGGTATTGGTAAAATAGGGGATGTTTTCACTGATTTATGGAAGCATTTGCAAGGCTTCTTTAGTGATCCTTGGGGATGGATTAGAGACAATATACTAGAACCATTATGGGGAGGCCTGCAATGGCTTGGATCGAAGATCTGGGAAGGCTTACAATGGCTCGGTGGACAAATAGTAACATGGGCTACACAAGCATGGAAGCTTATAGCCGAGAAAATAAGTGAGGCAATTAATATAACTTCACAGTTCTTCATCAACGTGGCTAAAGGAGTATCAGAGCTCTTTAGCAACATATTTAGATCACTAGTAGTTGATCCATTAAAGAAAGCTATAAAGAATGTCTCAGAGGCATGGTTCAACGCCCTAAGCGTTGGCAAAGGTGGAGAGCTATCAATAATGTTTGACGTAGCTTGGAGACTACTATGGGAGTACTGGAAGTCAACTCTACTGGTATATATACTTACATCATTCGCTAGGGGTCTAGGAGACTTCACAGTAGAGATAGAACCTAGTGTATTAGGTACCAAAGGCGGTGGAGTAACATGGAGAATAAAGTACTCTGAACTACTAAACGCTTTAGTACAAGGTCTAAAAGACTTCCTACCAAGTTTTCTAATAGGAACATTCGTAGGAATAGGATCAACACTAATGAGGCCAGTAGAATATGCTTATCGAGCAAAGTTTGTCTCAGAGTACGATGGAAGAATGAAGGAGCTCTACGGAGACGTATTGAAAGAAGAAATAGAGAAAGGAGCACTAATCAATGCATTCGTAGAAACACCAGGCCTTAACGAGATCAAGGACTGGATTAGGAGGCACCTAGTCTTAACTGAGGGAACAAAGAAGAAAGAAGAACTAGGTAAACTGATAGCTACAATGAAGGCACACCTAAAGCTCTACGGGCTACCAAAGTGGTACATAGACTATCTAAGCGATACAGGAGAAACACTATACTATCAATTCATAGACAGGTTTGGCAAAACTAGAACCTTATACCTGTCAACAATATTCGAGTTACCAACACACTCTGAGATGGCCCGAATGACCCAAAGAGACGTGTTCCCTGGAGTAGACGTAATGAAGAGACTAGGATGGTTAAGAGGATGGAACGAGGATCTAACAACATTAATCTATCTACTAACATTCAAGTATCCTTCATTCGATAAACTATGGAAGTTCTACATGAGATCAACGGCTGGAATGTTGTGGTTCAACCCACATGAGCTGATCAAGCAACTATTCAGAAAGGAAGCACAAGAAGTTAGTGCGGGAGAACCAATATCACCACTAGAGATTCAATCAGCTATAAAGAGCGGAGAACAATTGAAGGCTTTTGAGCTTGCAATAAACACTTACTTCAAGTGGTTAGAGTATTCCAACTTCTCATGGTTTACACAAGATACTAAAATGTACAATATACCAATCGGAAGAGAGATCTATAGTAAACTTGGTGGGTGGACAGCTGATTCATGGATAATGGCTGACGTAGCTGCAGACATACCTTCGAAGATCGATATGCGTTGGATGTCACGTTACGGTATCTTCCTCTACATGGCTGAGAAGTTTGAGAACCAGGGAGTTAAGTTTGAATCCTATGCTCCATTAGTAAAGGTGGTTCCAAACTTACTTGAAACATCACCTAAGACACCAATCCAAGTTGATCTCAAATGGTTCTCAAAGCTGATACAAGGCACAGGGTTGCATCCAGCATGGGTTCCACTTGTAACTGTAGCTGAGAACATTATGGCTATTTCAGATGAAATGACATTACTACGTACTGGATGGCTAAACCTCTTCAAGGAAGGATTGCTAAACGTAACTAAAGTAGAAGAATACCTTTCAGGACTTCTAGTAGCATCATATCAAGTAGGATACTGGGATACTGAGACAAAGGAGTGGAAGACTGGGTGGATCAATCTACCTGTAAGATGGCTTCCACATGAACGTAGGTTACTACAATTGAGAATGAGTATTGATAGAGTATTGGATCTCTATCGTGAAGTGGAAAAGTTTGTTGTTAGTGGAGTAAGGACACTTGCATTATCTAGCAAGGAAGCTATGAATATACTAAAGAATGCTATAACCAAGCTTAATGAACACTACTCTAAATTAACTGAGCAAATTACAGGTAAGAAAATGTCTATAGCCTTTGATGAAGAATACGAGGATCTTAGACTACAATTATTCTCGATGATACAGGACATTGAAGTAAAGGAAAGGATAAGGTATTGGTGGTTCAGGGTTAGTGGATGGCTATTGTATAGAATAGCATATGGATATGTTACGGAAGATGACATTAAGAATCTTACAAGTAACATAACGAAAGTTGTACCAATAACCGATAAAGAAGTAAATGCTTTTGTAGAGCTATCAAAAGCAATACTAGGTATTGTAAGAAGAGAAACTATACCAACACCAAGCCAGATAGCTACACTCTCAGAGTACTTAGTAATACCTGAGCAATTGATAGACAAAGCCCTTGAACAAAGACAAGTACCAGATGAATGGAAACCTTTATGGAAGAAATATATTACGTTAAGACCACTCATAGATGACATCAGGAAAGTCATATCAGATTACTATAGGGCTAGACGTTATGGAGTAACAATACCACAGGACATAGAGAAACAGATACAACAACTCATGGAGACAATAGCACTAACAGACAGGGAGAAGATGATTAAGGATCTAAGCGTGAGGTTAGAGCAATTAGCAAGTGATGCCTCAAGATATAGACAGCTCTTTGAACCAACGTACTCGTTCCTAGCTACCATGAGCGAGTACGTAGACTTGTATGAGATTGAAGGATTCAAGGAATTCATGGATCAATTCATAAACAAGCTACTAAGCCTAGGAGTAAACAAGGCCTTACTAATAGCAGTCTTAAGATATATACAAGTAAGACCTGTAAAGAGCGATTATAGATCATTGTTGTACTGGGCTATAAGGGCCTTCGCAAGAGGTATCATATCAAAAGAAGAACTAGACAAATACATGAGTAAGGCCAAAGAGTATGGTTTCACTAAGAGAGAGCTAGAAATACTATCGGAGAGAGCTAGGATAGAGTTACTCATAGAGGAATCCAAGGAATACGTTCCAACACCTTCAATGTTAGCTAGTATGAGCGAATACATAACAATACCCGAAGAACTGGTTAAGAAGGTCTTTGAGGCTAGGAGAATACCTGTAGAATGGAGAGATATATGGGCAAGGTACATTAAGATAAGGCCATACATTGATGATGTAAGGTACTTGCTAAGTGCTTATCTAAGAGCTAAGAAATATGGTGTGGTATTGCCAGTAGAACTGGAGAACAAGATCAAGGAGATATTGAGCGAGTTTGGTATAAGTTCAACTGAGCTCGAGATTAGGGAGTTAGCAATAATGCTTGAGACTCTCAGAGAATCGCTTCCAACTCTATCGCAATTAGGAGTAATGGCAGAGTACATAGAGATACCTAGCGAATTCGTGAAAAAGGTATTAGAAGCCAGACGTGTATCGAAAGAATACGCTGACCTATGGATCAAGTACATTAGCGTGAGAACAATTGCATCAGAAGTCAACGAAGTAGTATCACAGTATAGGAGACTATACGAGTACTTCACCGTACCACAGGAGTTCGTGGACAAGGTAAGGCAAATCATGTTGCAGGGAGGATGGACTCAGAGAGAACTAGAGATATTCAACGTGGCCCTGCAGCTAAGGAAGGCTTATAGGATTATGGCTTATATGATACCAACCATACGACAATTCGTAGCAGATGCTCGTTATATGCCTGACTGGGAGCAATTATTCAACGACTTATTGAAAGCTAGAGGTATAGACGTGGCAAAGTATCAGAAGCAGATAGAGTACTATAAGAAGCTGATAAGGAACAGGATGGTATGGAGACAGATAAGCTGGTACCGCTCACAACTAGTATACGCCTACGCTAACGGAGTAATAGACAGGAACACCCTGAGGCAGAAACTAGAGAAGCTAAAACAATACGGGCTATCAGACCAGGAAATAGAGCTTATACTAGATGGAGCCGAGCTAAACAGGTTGACAACTATTAAAATATACGGGCCAAGACAAACCTAAAAAGGGGTGAAAGCAATGAGCGAGCTTCCTCAAAACATAAACGAGGAGCTAAAGAAGACACTCCTAGAATTAAAGAAAAGACTGGAAGAACTGGACAACCTGATAAACGAGGCATCCAAGGCGGTGGAAGAGGTTAGAAAGAAGCTCATAGGTGAAAAGTAATGGTGCTCGACATGCTATACGATCCACCGCACCGTAACCCTGGTAAGCCTTGGATATGGATAATAATAGACAGCCTCATCATAGCAGGAATAACATTTGTCTCAAGCCTACCCGAGAACAGGTTGCCGAACCTACTAGATCTATATGTCTCTTTAAGGGCCTTCCTCTACGCTTTCTTGTTTCAACTAGCGATAGAAAAGGGGTTGAAGCCATACTATTATCGCAGGAAGAAGAGGCTGAAGAAAGGTGGGTGTGGCAAGCCAAGAAGCATGGAAGATCATTGAGGAGAAAAGAAAGTACTGGTACAAAACGTTATCACAGGATTCTATCTGGCATATGTTCAATGTATCTTTCAACATCTTTGACTGGCTATCCATTATCTCAGATCTAACGATATTCGATACACTATGGTCTTCGCTGATAACGACGTTGCTACTGGGCCTATCATTTGATGATATCTTAACATGGAACCTGTTATGGGAAATAGAGTTACCTGACATAGAGGAGTTCATCAAAGGCGTATTGATAAAACTAACAAAGCTTAAGATAAGCGAACTCGTACCAAAGCTTATACCCGAGTACGAGGAAGAACTAGAGGAGTTCTTTAAGAACTCTTTCGAAAACCTAGAAACAATAATCGAGGAAGAATACGCTGAAGCACTAAAAACAAAACCGTATCTCAAGGGAATCTATGGTTACTCGAAATACGAGGAAGCATTCTATGATCCACAAGCGGTCTATGATTTCCTAAGATCAACTCTCTACGCTTTCACAAAGAAACGGGGAGACATTAGAACCGTAAAGGATAAGTTGGAAGCTACTGCAAAGGCCCTTAACATTCGCCATGAACTTGTAAGAGTTTTATTCAATAGGCTTTCAGCGATATCATCAATCAAGGAAGAGGCCTTCACATGGGATTATGGATGGTGGGATAGAACCAGCTGGGCCGAGGAGGAAAAGGAAGGAAAACTACCATTCATTAACTATGATCTACAAGTAGTGGAAGTACCCTACGAGGACATCATAGACGTGCAAGCTGGTGGATACTGGGACAATGATTCATGGAACATGTTCTGCTGGACAGAGGACCCGCCCAACACGATTCATCCCTATAAGCGGGAAGGAGTATCAATAGCAGAGATAATGGACAAGGTATGGCTTAACTTCAGGTCAAGGATAACGGTTACACCACTAGCAGTAGCAAACTATCAGACAATCAGAGAGAGGACTAAGTGGACTGAATCAGAGAGACTAGAAACCTATGCATTACCCATGTCACAGAGAATGCATTTAGAGAGATTAACAGAGTCCATAGTAAGGTTAAAGGAACCAGACATTGATGCACTCAAGCTAAGACTCTACAAATCAGCCGTGCTTCAATTGTTTGGAGATTTAACGCAAATGCATAGATGGGGCTCAGAAATGTTTACATCCATGACCGAGGACGAGCTAAAGAATTGGTGGCTAGAGAGATGGACGAGAGCAGGCCTCAATAGAGAGACGCTAGAGGAACTATACGGTAGGATTAGGGGAACAGTATCGACATATACTAGCCGTAGACATAAAGAAAGATTAAGATTCCTGAGAAAGAGACTATTAAGGGTGTAACTCTATGGCCTTTGAACACCTTAAAGTAAAACCACTTCAAAGGGCTACAGCCTCATGGGCTAATGCTGTAGTGGATGCTCTCAATCAGCTTTATGGTAGCTGGAAAGAGGTCTATAAACGAGGCACAGTTGAAGATCCTTGGGATCAGTTCTATGGAGAATATGGATATTTCCTTAATGATCTCTTTGTTCAAGGTAAGAGGGTGATCAAGGATGGAGACCCTGTAAGTATTTACGAATTACTTGAACCAGCTAAACAAGATATAAGAGAAGCAATAGATCAAAGCAAGGTACCATCAAGTAGCGATGTAAGAGATATCTACAATGTGGTGGCAAGAGAAGAAACACAACGATACGTTAAAGAACTGTTAGAACATGTCTATGGGCTACAATCAAGTAATCTTCCACCATTGAGAGAAAGCGTTAATAGAATGGAAGAAACAATTGTGAAGTTGAATATTGATGAGTACGGGAACGTGGGTATAAGGATTGTTGAGCCAATAGATGTATATGGGAACGTCAAGGTTTCACCAAGGGACATTGATGAAGACTTGATCCCAGCTACGGGCATCATAGATACAGCTACACAAACATCACCTGTAACAATAATAACACCAAGCCCTGGAAAGAGGGTAGATGTTAGGAGAGCTTATGTAGCCACGAATTCTACTAGAGGAGAAATATATGTTAGATTCAAGGATACTGGAAGGCTGATAACAGCTATCTTTCCTACAAAATACGGTTATGTGGTACTACCAGCTATAAGAATCCTAGGCGAAGTAGACGAGCATGTAGTAGTGGAATGGAGTGGCGTTGATTCTGGGTCTAAGATCGTGTATGTAGTGAACTATAAGGAGAGGTGATAAAACATGGTTTTCGAACACCTAAAAGTTAGGCCAGGGCAAAGGGCAACATCAGCTTGGGCTAACACGCTCATAGACATATTGGAAATGCTCTATGGCCTTGGCAGAAGAGGAGATCCCGATAATCCTTTCTATGAGCTATATGGCTACTACGGATATTTCTTCAATGATCTCTATGTACAAGGTAAACCTGTCATTAAGGATGGAGACCCAATAAATCTATACGATATATTTGAGCCCGCTAAGCAGAAGATAACACAAGCGATAGAGAATTCTGCTCTTACCCAGTACATGGGGGATGTAAGGGAGAAAATAGTCAGGATAAGTATTGATGAGTATGGTAACATAGGGGTACGGATAGCAGAACCCATAGACGAGTACGGTAATGTAAGGGTTAGGGAGGAGAAGCTCGATATCCCTCTCTCAAAGCTATTACACGGAGAACCAGTCTACGCCCAAGGCTTCGGCTTAGACGAGACAGTAGCACAACAAGTAGAGCTGGACACAAAGGGACACATGTTCCTAGAAGTCTATGCAAAGGCTACAACTCCAACAAACTTTTACCTAGACGTTTCATGTGATAATATAAGCTGGATAAACGAGTACATGAGTTGGAAAAACGTAACCGAGGTAAAAGAATCCATGTGGACAGGGTTCAGATATATAAGACTACGTTCAGACCCTGCTGGTTCAACAGGTGATAAAGTAGACCTAGTTTTAACAGCTAAGTGAGGTGAAGTGATATGCCTTTCGGAGTAGAAGCTCTTAAAGAGATAGTTAAAAAGGACATGAAAGTAAATGAAGGTTACTTAGGAGTAATAGACTACTTAAGAGGAGGCGTTGATACGTATTTCACTGCTGTTAGATGGTCTGGGGGATACGCAAAGTTTGAGGCTATACCTCCTAGTGAGCATTGGTCATTACCAGAACTGAATCCAGGTGCTGATGGTGAACTAAAATGTTCAGCTATCTACGATGAATTGTTAATCAGAAGTTTAAGAATCTATAAGTATCCATATGCTCTATTCAATACCAAACTACCAGAGCTTCAAAACGGGCAGAAAGTCGAGTTTGGATTCGAAAACCTATCTAAGAGATATACAGGGACATCTCAGTTTCAGTTTCGGAGAGTTAATGATGTTGACCAGCTTCGTGCTTATATAGCCTCGCAAAATGAATCAACAAATGTCGATATTAGCTTTGCTTTGCCTACTGATGCTAAAACCGCTAAACATGTGTATGCCATAAGAATGGGTAAAAACCTTGTAGAGTTCTTCGTTGATGGCAAGGTCGTGGCAGTCGGCATAGGAGGATGCGGTATCAACGCCATAATAGAGGGGCCCCCGTATAGTATTATGTGTAAAAAGGCTCCATTATCACCGTTTGTCGTTCTCCAAATCGAAGTGTATCCCTATAGAATATCTGACATTCTATTTCCTTTGAATCCGTTAAACATTGTTGTTACCGATGGAGACCCGTTGCCACCCAGAGTATATAGACTTTACGTAGCAGGTACGGATAATGTCTTGGCTGGTTATAGTGTGAGTTCAGGAAGTGTTACTACTCATCCTGTACCTGTATTTGGACATAGGGATAAAACCATATACTTTATGAGTGACAAAGATGGACAACTATCTATCGAAATATACACTTCTTCTGGTAATTGGAGAGAATACGACTCAATCACGGTAACAGCAAACAAGCTCATACCATACAAGATGACTGGAGACGCGGTACTAGTAAGGCTTGTGTTCACACCATCCACCTATCCAGCCACAGTACTTGAGGGAGAGGTGGTGCTAGGTGGCGGTTAGCGACATCAAGTACCACGACATATACAGGTACTTGGTTAAGAGGTTCAATATTTGGCACATATTCAACGGTTTTGCCAGCATACCTGTAGGAGTAAACGATTCTTACGGAGACGAGGTCACAATCATAAGGGCTAGTGACTTCGGTGGAGTGATGGTGTTGTTAGAGGTACTATACGACATCATAGGCGGTACGTTCCAGAGTGACGAGATAGTGACAGTCAAGCACATAATCGTATACCACGATGGTACGAGGAAGGAGGTGGAGAGGAGTTACACCTCAACGCAGACAAAAGGGTGGAGCACTGGTACAACAGAGGTTTTGGCGACGCGACACCCCACAAAGAGGTGTGTAGAAATAAGGGTTGCTGCTAAGACCAACATGTCATCGACGTCAGTAACTGTTGAAATAACAGGAGGTGGTTGGATATGGTGATACTTTACCTATAATAATTAATGATAAGGTGTTAAACTATGAGACTCAATTTATGTTGTGGTGATGATGTAAGAAAAGACTACATTAACATAGATGTGAGGAAAACCAAGCCTAACGTCCTTGTAATGGATCTCGAAAAGGAATTGCTTAGGCCCTTCCCTGACAACAGTATTGAAGAAATAGTGGCACAAGAC
>JAGGXK010000075.1 GCA_021163115.1 Desulfurococcales archaeon
CTAGATATATTTCTGGAGAAACTACCACAGTTATAGTGTCTGCTTCGAGGAGCGGTATAATGGATGTAGAAGAGCTAGTAAACTATGGTATACCGGAGGAGGCTATAGATATTCTACTGAAAAGGGGTATTAAGAAGCTAAACCCTGTTCAGGAAGAGGCTGTTCGGAAAGGGTTTCTTGATGGCAAAAACCTTGTTGTATCCTCTCCAACAGCTAGTGGTAAGACCTTGATTGGTGAGCTAGGTATTGTAAAGGCTATTTCTATGAGGAGGAAAGCTATATACCTTGTACCATTAAAAGCTCTTGCTAGTGAGAAGTATAGTGAGTTTAAACAATGGGAGGATATTGGTGCCCGTATAGGTATTTCTACAGGAGACTATGAGTCCCCTGGCGAATATCTTGGGAGATACAATGTAATCATAGCTACTTATGAGAGGTTTGACTCACTCCTAAGGCTCAAGCCTAGCTGGCTCCGTAGGATAGGGGTTGTAGTAATTGATGAACTACACATGGTTGGTGATTCTGAAAGAGGCCCTATTCTTGAAATGATTATTGCCAGGCTTAAGAGAATGGGGGTTCAGGTTATAGGATTATCTGCTACAATAGGTAATTCCTCTGAGCTTGCTAGATGGCTTGATGCAGAACTTGTTCTTAGCAACTGGAGGCCTGTAGAGCTTATTGAGGGAGTGTATGATCCAAGGGCTAAAGCCATAGTTTTCAATGACGGTAGGGTTGAGAAGATTATCCATAGACTATCCAGTCCCCTACTCAGTATAGTCTTACAGAGTATAACTAGTGGATACCAGGTTCTTGCCTTTATCCATAATAGGAGGAGGACAGAGAAGTATGCATTAGAGCTTCTCCAACACCTAAACCTACTGGCTCACCTAGTTGATCAGGGTAGGGCTAGAGAGTATATTGATAGATTGAGAAGCGAGTCACCTAGTAGGAGTGAAGCTGAAAAACTTGGGAATCTATTAGCAAAGGGTGTTGCCTACCATCATGCAGGATTAAGTGGTGTTGCCCGCAGGATTGTTGAAGAAGCTTTTAGGGAGAGAGTTGTTAGAGCGGTATTTGCTACACCAACACTTGCTGCTGGCGTCAACCTTCCTGCCCGCAGAGTTCTTGTATCAATTAAGAGATACAACCCTCATGTTAGAAGGAATGTTGAGATACCTGTTTTTGAATACAAGCAGATGGCTGGTAGAGCTGGTAGGCCTTCATATGACCCCTATGGTGAAGCAATAATATATGATGCTAGATCAAAGGATCATGGGTTCCGTAAGTATGTCTATGGGAGAATAGAGCCTGTTTCAAGCAAAATGGCTAGTGAGAGGGCTCTAAGGATCCATGTTCTAGCATTGATTGCAGGAGGTGAAGCAGGGAACCTAGACTCCCTAGTGGATATCTTTGAGAATACCTTGTTCTATCACCAATATAGGAGTAAAAAGTATCTTAGAAACGAGCTTGAGAAAATAGTTGAGGAGCTTTGGGAATGGGAGATGGTCTCCAGAGAAGACAGTTTCCTCGCACCAACGCTTCTAGGTAGGACAATTACAGCTACATATCTTGATCCATTATCAGCTCATAGGTTTTTGGAAAGCATAAAACCTGGGGAGAAACCAGGTATACTTTACCTACTACATCTTATAACGTATACTCCAGATTATTTGAGGAGTAAGCCGTATATAAACTACAGGATTGTTGATGCTTTTGAGGAGAAGGCATGGGATGATGTATATGACAAGCTTATTCCTCCACCACCAGATAGTGATGTAGAGTATGGTTTCTGGCTTCAAGCGTATGTTCATGCTAGACTACTATATGACTGGATAAACGAGGCTAGCGAGGACAGTATTAGTGAGAAGTATGAGGTTGGTCCAGGAGACCTATATAGTGCCAAGGAGACTGCTGCATGGATATCTGCTGGTTTATCAAGGATATCAGGTGTAAGAGGGCTGGAATACTATAGGGAGGAGCTTAGAAAACTTAGTATCAGACTAGAATTTGGTGTAAAGGAGGATGCATTAGAGCTCATTAGACTAGAGGGTATTGGAAGAGTTAGGGCAAGAATACTCTTAAAAACAGGTATTAGATCACTGGAACAACTAGCAGCCACGCCAAGGGCAAGGCTTGTTAGCCTACCCAGTTTTGGGCCAAAACTCGTTGATTCTATAAAGGAGCAGTTAGCTAGAATGGGATATAGTGTTGTTGATTAGCCTCCTCCAGCCTTCTCAGTCATTTTATCACTTATCTTCCTAAGTTGTTCCCTCCTAACAGCTCTTATATGCTCCATATCACCGCGGGGACCCTTAATCCTCTTTGATAGATTTATAACATCATCCTCGGGACCATAGCAGATCAATACATCACCAGCCTTAATAACTGTGTCGCCATGAGGTGCTCCAAGAAATAGCTCCCTACCATTCATTCTCCTATATATACCTAGGACAAGAACCCCTTCATCCCACAGCCTTAGCTCCCGAAGCTTCTTCCCAGCAAGCCAGCTATCACCTTTAACTTTAAACTGTGCTATAGTATATCCCTTGCTTAGGCCAAGAAGTTGTTCATAGTCATACAATCTTATATTAGTGAATCTCTCCAGAGCACGTTCAATAATCCAGCTCAGCCCCCTGTCAACAAGCTTAGATTTACCAAAAACTAGGAGCAATAACAAGCCTATGGCAAGCCATACACCTCTAACAAGCATCTCTCCAGGTGTTGTACCAACAAATGTTAGTATCAAGGTAGCCATAGCGGATGTAAAACCTGCACTACCAAGCAACATAAGTATTCTTATAATTCTCCTCCTAACAGGATGAGATACAACATACTCTGACTCACTAGTAGTAAACCCTACTCCTGAAAACGCTGACTGAGCCTGAAAAGCAGCAACATCTCTAGACAAACCAGTCATCTTTAAAGCAACAGTCCCTATTCTAACAACTATTATAGAGAACAGTATTACTAGGAGAAACGATATAAGAGCTATCAATACACCAAACACCCCTATATCTAACACTCTCTTCAATACCGGGTTAGAACCAGAACCCCTAATAAGTGTTAAATAATTTGTTATTTAGTGCTAATCCTTTACTAGATGGTTCCTCCTAGACCCTAAGACTATCCTCTTATAGTTCTAAAGTTCTTTTAAAAGAAAATGAAGTATATCAATAGGCTTATTCTCCATACTTATGTATACATATA
>JAGGXK010000043.1 GCA_021163115.1 Desulfurococcales archaeon
ATATAACATTATTATTTAATTAAGGCTATTAAAAACATTCCTAGGATTAATTACTCTAGATCTTTATACAAGCTAGGGTTTTCCCTATATAACTCATTATTTGAGTAATAGAGTTTACTATAGCTGTCAATGCATTATTAAGTAGATCCCAGCCCTTGTCCTGGTATGAGTCGTAGCTGTGATGGTTACAGTTTTTGTTGCAGTAGTTGTTTTTGTATGCGTTTCTGTCTCTGTATGGGTTGTAGTTACGGGTGTTGTAGTAGTCTTTGTCGTACTTGTATAAAACTATTAATAGGACCTGTGTGTAAATTGACTATAGTTAACTAATGATCTTTACTCTTATATGAGTGTGAAACATTATGGCTGGTGTAAGCAAGTTTCCACAGGCACAGGGTTCTAATGAAGTAAAGGTACTAAGAAGAAATAATACAGAGGACATTATCGATCGTCTTGGCGTTATAAGTCCTGATAGAGTAATTCTACATAACTACCCTATATCTCATCCAATATCAATATTTAATGCAAGCTGTTTGCTCGAAGAAGGTGATGGAGAGTTAATGGTTTTTGCAAGAATAATTCTTGGTTACTACATGTATGTAAGCAGTATTGTTGAACTCCGTATACCAATAGAGGATATTGAGACTAGATCAGTTAATCTAAACAGGTACCCTGGAGACATTATATTGTATCCAACAACAAAGTATGATGTATGGGGTACTGAGGATCCTAGATCATATGAAATTGATGGAGATGTCTTCATAACATATACTGGTAGATCAATAAACTATTTCAACCCTCTAATCAGGGTAAATAGAACACTCCCTGTAACAGCCTATTTTGATGAAAAAGCCAGGGTTTGGAGAAAAATCTATGCCTTTGCAACATCTACTGAACTGTTTGGGGAAGTTGTTAGTAACAAGGACGCGTTTCTCTATAAAACAAGTGATGGAAGACTCTATCTATTCCATAGACCACACTTAATTGATGATACATTCCATCTAATGATCAGTGTTATTGATCCAAAAATACTTGAGTCTAAGGAAGAGATAAGAGAAGTCATAATTGATAATGGTGTGGAAGTACTTACTCCATCAGCTTTTGAGAGCAAGCTAGGCTGGGCAGCACCACCAATACCAGTTGGGCCTAATAGAGTAGTTACTTTAGTACATGCAGTTGATAAAGATGCTCTCGTTTATAGAGTATTTGCTCTACAGCTCTATCTTTTCCCAGAGGAGATCATTATAGAAGCTGTTACACCAAATTATATAATGGAGCCTGCAACCTCCTATGAAGTGATCGGGGATAGGCCTTTAACAGTCTTTCCATGTGGTAATGTTGTATATAAGGATAAACTAGTAATAACCTATGGTGCAGGAGACTTTATGATAGGTATAGGAAGTATTGATATGGATACTCTTATGGGAGAATTAGATAAAGGGAGGATATACTAGGTTTTTCTTTAATAAATATTTTGTTACTTTAATACTAAAACACTATGTTGCAGACGATATGGTATTGTATATAGTGCTTACTATAATCCTTTTAACACTATCGTATCTGAGGTAGAGTATTAGGCCAAGTATTATTGCGATCCACATCAACGGTATAAGCAGTACTAGCAATAGCACTACAATCCATGACTCAACACTAACATAGTAGACAAACATTGGCTGAGGCTTCTCTATAAGCTCTATATTTACATGGAATATACCATCAACATCCACTACATACTTGTTATTGATTCTCTTCCCTACATACCCCACCCTATTAAGTGATCCAATAAAACGATTGAATAAATCTATGGGATCAGCTGAGCTGGGTAATTGATAGGTATTATAGTCAAGTCTATCTAAAGGGATCTTCTTAGCAACGATCAATATAAGTATTACTAGAAATAATAACAGCCCTATACTAACTAGGGCAATAATAAATGTAAGGAAAGGGCTAATAAACACTAGGCTTGAATGGTCCATTCCATACTCCTCAAACTACTTCTTTATTAACTGCCGTAGACAAATACGTTGACACGCTATTATAAAGCAGTCGCAACGGCTGGGATTATATAATTTAATTACCCTAAGTGTTTAAACATTCTTGGGTGACTACAATGGATGTTTACTATAAGGATCTTGATTCTGCTAAAGAGAATGCTGCTAAGGAGGCCTTGAAGTATATTAATGATGCTGAGATCATAGGTGTTGGTACAGGTTCTACTGTAGAGAAGTTTATAGATCTTCTTAGCAGGGTATACAACGATTATAGAGATAGATATTTTACTGCCTCATCTATTGATACAATGTTAAAGCTTAGAAAGATAGGGTTTAAGGTTCTTCACCAGAGCATTGTAGACCATATGGATGTCTATATAGATGGTGCTGATGAGGTTGATGGAGAGCTAAACATGGTAAAAGGTGGTGGAGCAGCTTTAACACTTGAGAAAATACTAGCATATTATTCGAGAAAGAGAGTGTTTATAGTGGACTATACAAAAATAGTAAAATATCTTGGAGAAAAACATCCTATACCATTAGAAGTGATTCCTCAAGCACTAGCAATGGTTTATAAAATACTTAAAGATAAAGGCTATAATCCAACAATAAGGTATCCTGTGAAGGGAAAGTACGGTCCAGTAATAGCAGATACAGGAGGAGTAATAATAGATATTAGACCAGGTAGAATTGATCCACTAAAACTTGAGATGGAATTAAAGACTATACCTGGTATAGTAGAGACTGGTCTTTTCATAAATTTTGCAGACATAGTTATAGTAGGCTATAAGGATAAAGTGGATGTAAGATCCAGGGCAAGATCTTTTTACGAAAAATAACACATCCATTATGTTATCAAAGTTATTCTATAATATAGCCATGAAAGTTAATTGATTTTGCGACGGTAGCCTATGTATCATGGCTAACTCCTTTAGCTTGTATGAATATGAATAATGTAACATCTTCTCCTTTTTCTAAAACTACTTTTCTAAGCAAAGCTAGTATAGAGGGTATTTTATTGTGAAGAATTCGTCCAGACCATGTTCTAGTGATCTGTATCAATAGTAAAGCTATATAATTACTCATTGAAATACTAGTGGTATAATATATGTAGTTGCCCTATGTAGTCCATGTTTTATTTTAAGGTGACTGAAGTTGAAGGTTAAAGGCAGGAGTAGGATAGGTTTTTGGAGGACTTTAGCATCGGTGTAGGGGGCATGATTGGTGGAGGAATATTTGCTGTTCTTGGATTAAGTACACAGTTTTCTTGTTGGCTGGGTTAATAGCGTTGGTTACAGCTTATTCCTATTCTAAGCTCTCACTTAGGTATCCTAGTGAAGGGGGAACCATAGAGTTTCTTGTAAAGGCCTATGGTAGGGGTGGTTTCGGGAGGCCTTAATATAATGTTGCTGGCAAGCTATATTGTCATGATATCCCTTTATGCATATGCTTTTGGAAGCTATGGTGCAAGCGTTATTGGTTTCTCAGAGGTTTCTAAGCATATGCTCATAGTTTTTTGTCACTGTGTTATGTACATTGGTAAATGCTTTAGGTGCTGTTATAACTGGTAAAACAGAGGATGTATTAATACTGTTTAAGCTTTCAACACTTATCCTAGTAGGTGGTGCTGGATTAATACTTGTCAACTGGTGGCGTTTCACACCATCAACATGGCCTCCAATAATAGATGTCATTACTGGTGGTATGATCATTTTCCTTGCATACGAGGGTTTTGAACTTATAGCTAATACTGCAGCAGATATTGATTCCCAAAGATCTCTTTCCAGAGCATTTTATTCCTCAGTTATTACTGTGATTATTGTGTACATTGTTATAGCTATTGTTACTGTAGCACTCTGCCATACAGTGTTGTGGTTAAAGCTAGGGACTATGCTCTAGCCATGACTGCTAAGCCCTCGCTTGGCGAGCTAGGGTTTTGGCTTATAACATTAGCTACTCTTGCATTAACAAGCTCTACAATAAATGCTACACTCTATGGAACAGCAAGAGCTAGCTATATAGTTGGCTAGCTATATGGTTGCACCAGTTACCAGTGTCTGTAGAGAAAAAGATTTGGAAGAGAGCATATGAGGAGCTGGTAATTACTAGTTTACTATCAATGATCCTAGCTAACACCTCAAGCTTAGGGGCAATATCTACGGCTGGAAGCGGCGGGTTTTTAATAGTATTTCTAATGGTTAACCTAGCTGCCCTAAGGCTTCGAGATAGAATTAAAGCAAAAACCATAATACCTTGTTTAGGCATAGTATCTATACTCACAGCTCTAGCAGTACTAGTTTATAGGGTAGCAGTAACAGATTTTAGACAACTATACATACTCTTAGCACTAATATCAGGCTCTTTTATAGTTGAGATAGTGTATCAAGGTATAACAGGTAGGAGAATAGCAGAATACATAGATGAAAAACTAAGGAACCAGGGAGGAACAACTGTCATTGTAAGTCATGAGAAGAGATACTATACACCATTGATTGACCAAGCAATACTGTTAAAGAAAGGTAAAATAACTGCAATAATAACCGTTTGTCCCTAGAGGGTATCCTAAACCATCACAACTCGCCCTCTAGGGACTTCCACCTCGACCATAACCCTTTCGGTAGAGTTATGGGATCATGGGTGGCTGTCGAGCCGAACGGAACACGGCTCCCATCTAAGCTATGCCCTACGGGGGGCTTGGAGCAAAGCTCCCATCACCCCATAACCCATACTAAACCAAACTAACCCAATAAAAGTTTCTGCCCCCTAGAAATCTTTTACAACATAAAACCCCGTTAGGCCGTATTATTGATGAGCTAGAATACGCTTCTGGAAAACGTATAGCGGGTGTGTTTTATTTTTAATAAACTTATTCTGTTGTTTAAATCATTTTCATGTAGTTTAATACTGTATTTATGTATATTGATGTATTTGCTAGGATGTTTGATGCAGGCATAATGATCAATGGTAGTATATAGTCTATTCCTATACCTAGGAGTATGCATGTTATTGCAAGGAGGTATATTGGTATAGAGGATGGTATGTTTAGTAAACTGTGTCCTATATTGCGATTACTTTCTAATGGCGGTTTAATACATATTGTGTAGAATATACGAGTATATGCTGTAAAGGATATAATGCTTGGTATGAGCAGTATTAAGGCTAGTGGTATATTATTTGATCCTATTAGAGCCATGTATAGTAAGAACTTGCTCATGAAGATATTTAGTGGAGGAATACCTGCTAGTGAAAGCAATGCTATAGCAAATGGTATTCCTATAACTGGGTATCTTCTTCCAAGGCCTTGTAGTGAAGCAATATTTCTTGAGCCAACTATTTTTATTAATAATCCTGCTGAGAGGAAGAGCAATGCCTTAGAAATAGCATGGTTTACTATATGATAGGTTGAAGCAGCTAGTCCGAGGCTTGTACCAATACCTAGTCCTACACCAATATATCCTATATTAAGTATTGTACTACATGCAATAAACTTCTTTAGATCACTTTGGATAATCATGAGTATAGCCCCTATATAGGCTGATATAAAGCCTAGTATGAGGATAATCTGTGTTGATAACTGGTTGATCCAGCTAACACCATAGATCGTGTATATGAATCTAGCTATAGCATATACACCAATTTTTACAACAAGGCCTGACAATAATGCTGATACTGGGGTTGGAGCTGCTGCATGAGCATCTGGGAGCCAGAAATGGTTAGGGAATAGTGCAGCCTTAAATGTAAAGGCCCAAAGCATTAGTGCTGTAAACAATAATATACCATAGTGTAGGTTACCAAAAACCCCATTAGTTATAGGGAATTCTATACCCTGTATCTTAGCCGCTAGATCAGCCATGTTAAGCGTACCTGTTGAACCATAGGCAAAAACTATTGCTGTAAAATACATTGTTGTAGCTAATGCACCATACATTGCATACTTCATAGAAGCCTCTACAGCAACCCTGTCTCCACGATAGTAGGCTACAAGTATGTATGAAGAAATACTTATAACCTCAAGCATAACAAATAAGTTGAAGAAATCACCCGTATATAGGCAGCCAAGCATACCTGCTTCAACAACTAGTAACAAGGTGTAGAAGAGGTAGAGCCTCCTATCACCTGGCATATACCCAATACTATATACTATAACCAAGAACATTATTGATGAAACAACAACACCTAGTAAGCCGCTAAACAAGTCAACAACATAGATTATCCCCAGTGGAGGAGGCCATCCACCAAAACTATATACTAAGGGCTTACCCATAGCCCTAACTAGGCCGAGAATTCTCCAAGATAAAGTACATGCCGCACCGGATACTAGTAGACTATATAGTTCTATCACCCACCTCCTCCTTACAAGATAGTGTATAAGTGGTAGTAGGAAAGCTGAAGCTGTTAAACCAAGCACTATAAAACCAGGTAAACCCTGATCGATTAGGGACAGGTTCATAACCACCTCAAACCCACCTCCAGATCAATCAAAGATCTTTTCTGCATTTTCTTCAAATTCCCTAGAGATAATTCTCCTACACTCCTCGGGCTCAACAGCTTTTACATCAATCCAGTGTACAAATAATAACTTAGAATCCCTGTCTACATCAACAGTTACTGTTCCTGGAGTATTCGTTATAGAATTAGCTATGGTTAATATAGCATAATCTGTTTTAACACCATATGGTATAGCAACAATTCCTGGATTAATGGGCATGTGTGGACTAATAATCCTCTTTATAACATCAATGTGTGCCCTAGGCTCTATAATAAACATGTATTTAATAAAATATCTAACTAGATAGTAGATCCTCTTTGGATCAAGAATCTTCCCTACATCTCTTACAAGAAGATCAGCAACAATAACCGATGTTGCTAGAGAAGCTATAGCTGCTGCTAGTAAATCTATTGCAGTGACACTTCCAGCTAATAGGATATAGGCTATGAACAGTATAACCGTTAATACAGCTATCTTACTAAGCTTCACTCCCAACACCCCGTCTAACCAATATTTTCCTATGATCCAGTGTACCATAGAGCTTATAGAGCTGGATCGAGAGAAATACAAGGAAAGCTACAACAGCAAGATTAATTACTATAGCAGTAATTACTAGGGCTTGTGGTATGGGATCAACAGCCTCTTTTACAAAACTATTTATTTCACCTCGGCTTGGATTAAGTGTTGGAAGTACTGGTGGTTTAGGATACTCTATAAGCCTGTATCCAAGAAATATAATCAAAGTATTGGCTGTATCACCAGCTATTGATAAAGCTATTATCTTTTTAATAATATTTGGTTTAACAACTACACCATAGACAGCTATAGCAAATATTATGAACAATGATGTATACAGGTATAGTATTAGGTACTCGATCACTTCTCACCACCAACATAGATTATTGACAATAATATAAAGATCATTAGAAACTCCATTGAGACAACAAAGAACTCGCTGATATTTAGGAACAATAATGTACCACCAATATAGAATACCCAGATCGTGTAGGGGGCTCCAGCAAACACTATCCACGGCTTAAACTGGTTCTGAAGAATATATCCTCCAAGCATGTAGGGGGCTAGGGCTATAAGTGCTATTGCAGCTAAGCCAAGGCTTCTAAGTAGTACTGCCTTATCCAGTCTAAAACCTAGTTCCTCAAGCCTTCTCCACGAATAAGCAGCTATAAGGAGTAGTGGTGCTATAGCAAAAGCTACTCCACCCTGGAAGCCCCCGCCAGGTGTTATATAGCCTCTAAAAGCTAGTACTAGTGATACAAGTATTACTATTGCAACAACTATCCTAGTTCCTGCCTTAACAATAATTGTTAGCCCCGGCTCCTTAGGCCTAAATTTTTTCTCTAAACCAGTTGCTATAGCTAGGCATCCAATTAATGCTGTATAAAGTACTGTTGTCTCATATATAGTATCTAGTCCACGGTAATCCCATAGTATAGCATTTACTGCCTCAGGGCTTGCAGCCCAAAATGTTTTTGCATAAACATTATACATGTTTTCTAGGTAAAACAATGCAAGACTTCTAATAATCCCGCTAGGTGATCCTCCAAATACATTAAATGATACAGCAACAACTATTCCTCCCACAAACAATGTAAGGAGTAGGGTATATATTAGAAGCTTCTCCAACCTAACCAGCCTCCTCAAACCTCCTAGTCTTGGATATAGCATAGAGTATTATGATGGGGTAGATCCCAATACCTACAGCTAGATAGGCAAACAATATATCAGGTGCCATAAGAACTCCATAGGCTATAGCATATGCTATTGACTGGGCAGCAGAATATACTACAGCCTTCACTAGATCCTTTTCTGAAACAGCCTTATAGGTAAACACTATTGCTATTGTAAACAGGTATGTAAGTAATAGTATAGAATACCAGATCACTTCTCTCCACCCCTATGTTTCTCAAGCATATCGATAACCTTAGGCTCAACCTTTACAACACGTCCCCTATGACTTGCATAAGCTAGTGCATGAGTACCAATTGGTGCAACAATCATTGTTACAAATGCTGTTAGAAAGAATATGGTTGCCACTGCAAACCTATATACACCAAGCTGGCTTGAACACAGGCTCATAAGCCCTACTCCTATGAGAGGGACTACAGCACCACCAATAATACCTACTGTAGCAGCATGTAGTCTTACATAGAAGTTGGGGAATCTAAGCAGGCCTAATGAACCAAATAGATCACATAGTGCACCAAGAGTTGTTAACCCGAGGCCTATATAGAATATAATCCATTCAACAACCTCAAACACCATGATCAGCCCCCGAGCTCCTTCTTAACAAGATACTTTGCTATAAATAAGTCAAATAGGAAAGCCCATAATGCAAGCAATAATGCACCCAGGGCGAGAAACGGTGTCTTATAGAGGAGGGATAACAAGCCAATGAATACCGCTAGATCAAAGGATAGACAGTCAACAGCCAAGACCATATCAGGTACTGTTGGGCCTTTAAGCATTCTAATAATATATAAAGTGAATGAGGTTACAAAGACTATGGTTACTAATGGAACATATAGTGCTAGCACACCAGAGGTATCAATCAACAATCTCCACCCCAATAGCTTTCTCTAAAACAGCCTCCTCCCCGGCCAACATCTTCTTAAGCTTACTAAGCATCTCTGTTGACAACTCCTCAACATATACTGATCTATATTGTTTTTGTTCAACAAAGCCCCTGGCAAGCAATACAGCATAGAGTATAGCTTCAGGCTTAGGTGGGCAACCTGGTACATATATTGTTGGAGGAGGCTCCACTCCATACCTTCTCTTCATATACTTATAGAACTCGTTAATTCCCCCAAGGACAGAGTATGAGTCATACCATATACCTCCTCCACAGGAACAAGAACCTATAGCGATTACAAGCTTTGGATTAGGGACAGCGTTAAATGCTCTTACAACTCTTGGAAGAGCCTCCATGGTGACAGGGCCTGTAAACACAATTGCATCAGCGTGTCTTGGGGATCCAACAAGCTTTACACCAAACCTCTCAGCATCAGGTCTAGGAGCAAATATGTTTAAAACCTCTATATCACATCCATTACAGCTACCACTATTTAGGTGGAAAACCCAGAGGCTCCTCCTATACAGCTTTAGTAGATCAACCTCCATACTACCACCTCGCATAAGAAACCTTCTTTGAAGAATGTTTCTCCCTACAATCAGGACATAGTAGTAAATGGCTTCTTTGTTCCCTAGGTAGATTACTTGCTACATGCTCTACCAGACGAATTGTAGTATATGGTCTACCACATACCATGCACTTAGCCATGACTAGTGCTACTTCCTGGTATAGATCATTATGATTTATTGAAGCAAGCTCAAACTCCCTAGTAAGCTTTATAGCTTCTACAGGGCATACATCCTGGCATCTTCCACAAAATATGCATCTACCAAGAAATAGTTTGATTACTCTAACACCCCTATCAAGATCATCTGTCATGGATAGAGCATTTGGTGGACAAGCATTAACACATGCTCCACAGCCAAGGCATTTATCTTGATCAATAACGGGCTTGCCCCTAAATCCTTCAGGAACCTCTATAGGCTTGTATGGATACTTCTCTGTAACAATACCTACACTAATCGATCTACGTAGTAATCCAAGCCTCTCTCTCAACCTAGTCCCCTCCTAGAAAGCTCTCTCAGCCCAACTTGCTTCCTAGAACCAGTTCTTACATCAATAATTAGTACATGATCTGTGCATGAGAAACAGGGGTCTATACTAGCTATAATTATTGGTGCATCAGCCAAGTGTTGATCCTTAAGCATTACAAGGAGTGCAGGTATATTGTTATAGGATGGTGCACGAGGCCTCCACCTATAGATCTTGTTATCTCTACTAGTTATAACAAAATGTATATCCTCCCCACGTGGAGCCTCAGTTACCCCAACCCCTATCCTATGCTCTGGTACATGGATTTCCTCAGCCATTATAGGGGTTCTAGGTAGGTTATCAAGCAATTGTTCAATAATATTTATTGACTCAATAATTTCCTCGTGCCTAACAAGGATTCTTGAAAGTACATCCCCATCCTTATAAACAGGTATCTTAAAATCAACATGCCTATAGGCTGCATAGGGATGGTATTTACGTACATCAGTATCTATTCCAGAGGCTCTAGCCGTAGGCCCTAATACACTATACTTCCTTGCCTCACCATAATCTAGTACCCCAACACCTCTTGTCCTATAGATTATCTCCTTTAATCCCAGGATCTTCTCCATATAGTCAACATAATCCTTTCTAAGATCACGTAGAACCTTCTTCACCTTCAATGCCTTAGATAAATCAATATCCCTCCTCACACCACCAATAAGGTTTAATCCATAGGTCTTCCTATTACCAGTAAGCATTTCCGCCAAATCCATTACTTTTTCTCTAAGCCTCCATGTAATCATAAAACCTGTATCAAATCCTAGGAAGTGGAAAGCTATTCCAAGCCATAGCATATGGCTATGGATACGCTCTATCTCAAGCATTATTGATCTAATATAATGTGCTCTCTCTGGGACATCTATTCCAGCAACATTTTCAACTGCTTGACAATATGCAACATTATGTGTATAGCCGCAGATACCGCAGATCCTTTCAGCCAGGAATGGTATCTGGTTAATAGTCATTCTCGACTCTGCAATCTTCTCCATACCTCTATGAACCATGAAACCCTTATACCTTGCACCAACAATCCTCTCTCCATCAACATATAGCTCGAAATACTCTGGCTCATGTAATGCTGGATGGTAGGGGCCAATAGGTATAATAGTATACTTCCCAGCAAACCTACTATCATGTTCAGGCTCGTCACTAGCCTCCTCAATATACACCTTCTTATTATAAGGATAATCCTTTCTAAGAGGATACACTCCCTTAGGCCAGTTATATGGTAGTATAAGTCGTTTAGGCTCAGGATGATCATCAAACATTATTCCAAAATAATCCATAACCTCTCTCTCATGCCAGTTAGCTCCAGGTATTATAGGGGTTATAGATGGTACATGGAGGTAGCCAGGGCTAACCCTTATATCAACTACTACATAAACACCCAGGTGATCCAGGGAGAATACATGGTATACATGAAAGCTATTATCTAGAGGCCTCTCATCACTACCTATTGATACAGAGAAGTAGCCACCAATTCCCCAGTGAAGGTATTTAGCTATATCTCTTAGCTTACTCCTATCAACATGTACGATTAGGGTGTGGCTATCAATCCATTCAACTATACCAAACCTGCCTAGCTCCTCCACAAGCTTAGTAGCCGAGGACTGCAAGTACTAGAACCACCCCTGTAGCCAGTGATAGTTTCTTCATAAAGGATAATGCATACTCTATCCTATGCCTACCTGAAAAACACTCTATTGTAGAAAACAGTATTGAGAAAACAATAACTCCTACTATATAGTATATGGGTGAGAAAACAGTATATCTTGGTATAACTAGGTTGAGAAGTATTGATGTATACAGGAGCCTCTTTAATAAGAGGGAGTATATTGCAAAACCGAGATCCCTTCCAGTATACTCTATTATAACTCCTCCAGCTATCTCAGGCTCTGCTTCAGGTATGTCAAAGGGTAGTCTAAAGCCTTCAATATATACAAGTATGGCGAACACTATTAACCCAAGTATACTTGATAGCCTATATGGCGGGATTATGGGGAATAGGCTTGTTATAAGGAAGCTCTTATTTACAGCAACGAAAATAGCTAAAGTAATACCAGTTAATAGTTTCCCAGCCATGGATAGAGAGATCTCCCTAGTGGAGCCGGTAATGGCGAATGGGTTTCCTGTGGAAATGCTTCCCATAGCAAGTATTATAGATGATGCTGTAATAAGGTAGTATACAACAATTATGTCTCCAATAAAGCTTAGAGAGTAATCTAGAAGCGTTGGAATGAATAAGAAGGCTATAACCATGTTTGTAAAGAACATGTAGGGCGCTATCCTATATAATAGACCCGGATTACCTGTTAAACCACCTGGTTTTCTTAGAAGCTTTACTATATCATATAGTGTTTGAGGTATAGGAGGTCCTCTACGGTTCTGGAGCCAAGCCTTTATCTTTCTCTCTAAACCATCAAGTAGGGGGGCTGCTAGAAGTATAAACCCTATATTAGCTAGTGCCCCAATGAATACCCAGATCACTAGCTACCACCCTACAGCCCAAATGATTAAGAGTACCACTACTAGAGTTAGTACAATCATTGCCACAGGATCCTCTATGATCCTTTGAAGCTTCTTGAAGAACTTAAGAGAATAGTTTATAGAAGTTACACCAAGGACTTCATGAACCGCCTTACCCACAGTATATGCTTCACTAAAGACCTCCTTAAAGCCCCTGAAATATGATCTGCCTGGATAGTGGAGAAGCCCTTCTTTAACAAGTGTTCCACAACTCCATATACCATAGCTTGTATACCTAGGCCTTGCAATAAGTATGTAAAGTATTGGCAGAATAATTGCTAGGATAAAGCCTATGAATAATGGAGAATTGACACCTATGTTATTCACTTCTATAAATCCTATTCCAAAACTAATATACTGGTACTGGATAATGTTTAATCCAAGAAGACTTATAGCTGATGTAATAAGCTTCAGGGGTATAACAACCACTATGCCGAACAATATACATAATGCTGCAAGCATTACCTGGGCTAGAGACATAGGGAAAGGTACTTCCTCTAACTTCTTATATGATCCCGGTTCAAAGGGGCTTCTAGTAAATATTGTTGTAAAATACTTTACAAAACTAGCTGCTGTAACAGAGCTTATAAATAACGCAAATAATCCATAAAATGCTAAGTATCCCCCTGCGCAAAACGTTGATATATAGATGATCCACTTACTTACAAATCCATTAAAAGGGGGGATCCCGGCAATAGATAATGATGCGATAAGGGCTGTAAGAGCTGTTAAGGGCATGTATTTTGCAAGCCCGCTTAGCTTATTCAGATCTCTTAACCCTGTTCTATATACAACTGATCCTGCTGTGAGGAATAATAGTGATTTAAATAATGCATGATTTATGAGATGATACATAGAGCCTAGTAGGGCTATAAACGCTAGGGGATAGTTCCCCATAGCATAAAGTGTTCCTGAGGCTCCTAAACCTAAGACAACATAACCGATCTGGCCAATACTATGGTATGCAAGAAGCCTCTTAGAATCAATCTGTACTAACGCATATAGCGTTCCCGTAAATAATGTTACTACACCAAAGCTTGATATAATAACTCCCCAGTAGATCGTTGGTTGGGAGAACTGATAGAAGAGCCTATACATCATATAAATAGGCATCTTAATCATTACACCACTAAGTAGTGCAGATACATTACTTGGTGCCTCAGGGTGGGCATCGGGTAGCCAGTTATGGAATGGAACTAGCGCAGCCTTTATACCAAGCCCCATAAATAATAGCATGAGCACAGCATTTGCTATTACTGGTGTTCTTAAAAATAATTCTCTAAACCTAGATGCTACAACCTCGTAATCTACATTATAGCCGCTATAAATGATCATGAGAACTAGTCCCGCAATAATAATCATTTCAGCCCCAAGCTTTGATACACAAAAGTATTTATAGCCAGCCCATAGAGCCTGTTTCTTATTCTTCTCATAGGATACAAGAAACTGGGATGAAAGAGTCATGAGTTCCCAGAATATAATGAATATGAACAGGTTATAGGTTGTAAGAACACCATACATTGATATAATGAATAATAAGTAGTTTACACCATACCATCCAATATGTTCTCTTCCATAAAATCTACCTATATAGCCTATACCATAGATAGATGATGCAAGGGATACGATTCCAAGAACTAGTGTAAAAAATGCCGATAGGCTATCTAGTCTAAAATGAATTACCTTAAAGGATAAAATAGGGTAGCTATAGTCAAGACATATCTTATACGTGAAGTCAAGAGTGCTTCCACTAGCTAGTACATAGAGTGAGAGAATGATAATTATAATGCTAACTGTAATGGATACTCCGTGAACTATATAGTTAGATGTTTTCCCACGAAACAAAGCTATTATGGGGAGGAATATTAGGGAGGAAGGTATTAGGAGGTAAAAAATAGTATTTAGATCCATTTATTAACCCTCTTAGCTTATACTTGCTTAAGGTAGATCTTGTGTTTAATGAAATCTATATAGTCTATCACATGGTTCTCCAGAAGCTTTCTCTCACCCTTTATATCTATAAGGAGTATACCCCTGTCTGTCATCTCAAGTAGTGCTACATCATCCATTATGGGTTCTTCACTACCATCTTTCTTGAGTATAGCCTTTGATTCACACAAGCTTATCCACCTACCTAAGGATCTTCATGATCTTTTTATAGAGTGAAAAAACATCACGGTATAGAATACTATCCTCTGGGAGGCTATCAACGCCTCTACCCATGGCCTCGATCTTTAATAGTTTTTCATCATACCTGACTATATGATATGGTGTAGAGTTTTCTCCAAATACTCTAGAATATTGTTGTACAGCACCTATCTCATCTACAACCTTGTTTAAGACAATAATGTTGCGTTTAATCCCTAGTTCATCAGCTAGTTTAACAAGCTTCCTTGATATAATCAGAGATTTTATTGTAGGCTCTGATACACAGAGGTTTAGATCAAACTTTTCTGCAAGACCTCTACCAAAGACCTCTGCACCAGCCTCTGCATCAACGATAACGATTTCCCTCCTCTTAATAAAGACGTGGGCTAAGAATGCCTTGGCAAGTGCTATTGCTGGGCACAGACACCCTTCCTTACTTACATCAATGCTTCCAACAACTACTAGGGCTAGGTTATTATTTATTCTAATACCATACTTATCCACTAGATCATCTACTCGTGGTGTTAGGGAAAACAGTATTCCCCATCCCTCTCCAGGCCTAGCACCTGTTCTTTCCTCAGCAAGCTCATCATTCTTAGCTAGTGGTGTTATAGAATATGCTTTCTCAAGGGGTAGGCCAAGGCTTTGGGCAAGGTTTGGGACAGAATCAGTATCTAGAGCTAGTACTTTGTAGTTGTTTTTAGAAAAAATTATTGATAGTAATGCAGCTATAGTTGTCTTTCCTACACCACCTTTTCCAGACACTAGTATCCTCAAAGTTTTTATACACCTTAACTGGATCCCCTATGTTTCTATCTATGTATTCACCTCTTTATAGGGGCCATCCAAGCTTCCTTCTCTTCTCCATGATTACATTGATTATTGTTTCTGCAGCTTTCTCTGGATCTGGTTCTACATAGAATTTCCCACCAATAGCATCTTCTATATCCTCTGTCAACAGCTTGGTTACCTTAGGGCTCCCTAGTACCGGCGGTATTGTTCCTAGATGGGTGAATACACCTGATGCTAAGAAGTATGTTCCAATACTCGTTGCTTTCTCGCTCATCCATTCTGGTGCTGAGCCAGCTGCTGGTAGGTCGGATATGTCTACATCAAGTGATTCTGCAAGAGCTTTTAATGCAATAAGTATTCTTGAACAGTCTACACAGCTACCCATGTGTAGACATGGTGGTATGCCTAGTGCTTCACATATCTTCCTAAGCCCTGGGCCTGCAAGCTTTGCTGCCTCCGGCGATAATAGTCCATGTATACCTGCTGCTATTGCCCAGCACCCAGTTCCTACTACTAGGATATCTTTTTCAATAAGCTTCTTGGTTAGGGTTACGTGGCTGTAGTTGTGTTTTACCTTCGGGTTTACACAGCCTACTATGCCTACTATACCCTTTATTGTACCATCTCGTAGTGCATTTATTAGTGGGTCAAGGCTTCCTCCAAGAGCCTCTAGTATTGCTTCAACACTAAAGCCGGCCATGATCTCCATTTTATGTTTTGGTATATATACTCTAGCCTTGCTCCTGTTTGGATAGTTCTCTATAGCTATTCTAACTATCTTTTTGGCAATCTCATCAGCATGCTCTGGCTCAAACTCTATATGGGTTGCCCCGGGTATTTTCATCTTAGGCTCTGTAGTAATTACCTTTGTATGGTAACAGCTTGCTACATCAACCAATGCAGGCATTACACACTGGTAGTCAACAATTATTGCCTCTACAGCCCCTGTTATTATTGCGAGCTCCTGCATCAACATATTTCCTGCAATAGGTACTCCAAGCCTCATTAATACCTCGTTTCCTGTACAACACATTCCAGCAACATTAACTCCCTTAGCACCATATTCCTCGGCAAGCTTCTGCATTTCATCACTCATAGCTGCCTCCACGATCTTCATTGATAGTACTGGGTTGTGTCCATGAACTATGATGTTCACCATATCCTCCTTTAATACGCCAAGATTCATGGTTGTCTTAAGAGGCTTTGGTGTACCAAACAGTATATCGCTTAAAAGGGTGGCCATCATTGAGCCGCTCCATCCATCTGCAAGAGACGTTCTTACACCATGTAGTAGCAGGCTAACTGGGTCAGCGTCAACACCTATGTGGGTGCGGTGCATACATTCACAGATCTCTCTATCAATATTCCTTGGTACAACACCTAGTTTAGCCCATACACGCATCCTCTTAGCTGGTACAAGTGCTTTAACTAGTGCTAGAGGCTCCTCATCCTGTTTACCAAACTCTCTCTCAAGAATCTCTATAACATCCTTTGCAATCTCCTCCTCACTCCTATCCTCAACAGGTACTCCAAGAGCGGATGCAAGCCATTTAAGCTTCTCCTGATCAGTTATCTTATAGGCCTTGGTCTTGCCCTCTGCAACAAGTCTTACAACCTTTACAATATCCCTTGCATGATCGCTGTGGGCAGCTGCCCCAGCAGCAATCATTCTAAGAAGGTTTCTAGCAACAATAGTATCTGCTGTAGCTCCACAAACACCTCTAGTAGGCCCATAGCCTGTTGGATCAATACGGCAGGGCCCCATGTTACAGTTCCTACAACATATACCAAGTAACCCGAATCCACACTGTGGCTGTTGTTCTAGGTAGCGGTGCCAAGCAGTTTTAATACCCTCTTCCTCAGCCTTATCAAGAAGCTCTGATACACCAGGTGTTATTGATACCTGCTTAGTGGGTAACCTGTATTTCAGGTATTCCCATCTAGAGGACAAGAATAGATCACCTCCAGGATACAGGGGAGTACATGGATTTTAATTGAGAGACAGAGGGTGTAGGAGGCTTTGGCTTAGGAAGCTCTACAGGCTTCATATAGACTATTCCTGGCACAGGCATTCCTGTAATCATTTCCTTAGCCTTCTCCTCAGCAACCATTGCCAGGAGATCCTCTAGCCTACCATACTTTAATGCACCAGTTGGACATGCTTCTACACAAGCTGGCAGCCTCCCCTCTCTAATCCTGTCTATACAGAAATCACACTTTACAATAGTCTTTGTATCCGGGTTGTATCTTGGGTGGCCGAAGGGGCATGCTAGCGTACACATTAAGCAACCAATACACTTTCCTGGATCAAGAATTACAAAACCCTCAGGACTTCTGTAAAGAGCCTTTGTTGGACATACATTCATACATGGTGCATCCTTACAGTGCTGGCACCTCATGGGAACATATAGTAGGTTATCAACAGTTACAACCCTAATCCTTGGATGAGGCCTTGGTTTCTCAAGAACAAGGCTAAATATACTCTTACCCATTGAATGCTCTATGGCACAAGCTAGCTCGCATGAACGGCATCCAGTACATTTAACGGGATCAATAAATATTACTTTCTCATCAATAACCCTAACTGGCTCTGCAATGGCCGTAGAAATCACCCCAAGAAATAATTCAAGAGATTATTAGTTATAATAAGGCCTCGTATTCGAGAAATGGAATACCTTCCAAGATACCGTATTCGCATCACTACCGCGATAACTTGAACTCTAGTGACTCGTTTTTAAGAAGTGCTTCAAATACTATATCCCTATACCTTCTATATTTTTTAAGTATCTTCTCTCCTTCTTCACTAAGTACTGTAAATCCTCGGTCTGCTCCACCACGTCTAGTAATAAGCAGTTTTACACCAAGCTCTTTTTCAAGACTACGGATCCTCTCTAGATATGTTGATGGGGGGTATCCTAGGAGTTTACATGCCATTGTAAACGATTTTACCTGAGATATAACTTCCAGCAACAATAATATATCCTGGGATATGGTTTTTCCATTAGGTGTTGATAGGGAGATCTCTATTCTTGGTACAAGCTCTGTGCTTGAGCAGATTATTGGGCAATGACTATACATTATTTTCCTAATAGTATTGATAGTGATTTCCTCTTCTCCTACGTTAACATATTCTCTGCTTAAGGGGCATTTCCATAGTCTTCCAAAGGGGTCAATATATATCTTCCTACAAATAGGGTCCCTAGGCTTAGATAATGCTGTTACAGCATATTTTCCTACAAACACTATTGATGCCCTATATCCATAGAGATAGCCGTAGGAGAGACCTGTTTCAAACCCTCTCTTCTGAAAAATTCTTGCCGGATCAATATACTTGTTTGTTGAATACAGATATTCACCAATTCTTACCCTAAGTCCATACTCCTTCACAGTCTTTATTATTGATAGAGAGTTCTCTACATCAGTTTCTCTCCCTGTAAAAGGTATGTATATGGCTAGTCTATCATAGCCATTGCTTATTAGGGATCTAATATAGTACTCATTTAATGTAAAATCCTTTTTTGTAGGAGTAATTAGTGCTAACTCATCAATGTATTCTAGGATATTCTTATCAATATCATCTAGGGTATTTATTGGTGCAAAGACATAGAGCCTCCTAGTATAGAGCTTGATCCTCTTAATCACATACTCTATCTTAGGATGATTAAATGGGTGTGGACATAGTATGGTTGTTTCATCAAATCTATAGTCTCCAAGGACTCCAAGAATCTTATCTAGTATATTTATTGAGAGGACTTCTATAGAGCTATATAGAGTTCCGAAGGGGCATCCAATACAGCCTCCTCTACAGCCACTTACTGGCCTTACTAGTAAAGTAGACCAGCCCAATCTGGATCAATGCCTCTTGTTTTATTCAAAGTATGTTTCAAAGCCGCAGAAAGAATATCCTAGACCCCAGCAATATTTCTCCCTGGTAGTATTCTTCCCTATAAGTTGCTCCAACACCCCCTCTATAACACCTGCTTCAAAATCACACATTGGTATACCTACAGCCTCCATCCCTGAACAACTCATACATTCATAAATGTTTATCCTCATCCTATTGGTTGACTCATTTTCTAGATCAAGCAATCCTATTCTTTGTGCAATAAAGACGTGTGGTAGATCATCTATAGATCTTATAATACTTTTTTCAACAAGCATTCTTCCAAGATTATATCCTGAAGCCTTCATTACAACAGCTTTTAGTGCTGGACTATACCTCATCATGTCGTAGACTATCGTTCTGTAGGTTCTAATATATATTGGGTCATTTCTATCAAGTCCTACGAAGAAGGGTCTCCTAGTACTTGTTAAATAGGATTTCTTAAGCCTACATCTATGGGGGATTCTTTTCTCACCTATTACTCTATTATTCTCTTCCTCTAGAGCTATTCTCCTCCAGTTCCTTATAGCTCTATAAGCATTTGCATAATGCTCTCTAGCCTCCTTTAATACAACCGGATCAATGTTTTCCAGAAACAATTTCTTCAAAGACAACTCTAGGTAACCCATATAACTTATCTAGATAATATGCTAGATAAGCCTTATTACATCACAATAATTGATCTAGAGCGGATACGTCAGGCATAGCTTTCTAACTAGGTTAGTCTAGGAAATACCTATTTCTAGACAATAGTAGCTATCTAATTATGGGTAGAGAGATTGGGCTCTATACTAGGCTATTTTGTAGCTACAGTTAAAAATCTTCGTGGCGTAGTCTTAGTTGATTCTTCTGACAAAAATGCTGTTGAAAAGATTAGCTGGCTTATAAAGAGGTTTAGATATAGAAACCTTGGCATACCCCCCTCACTATATTCTAAAGGGGATCTTAAGAAGTATTTCTCTAAAGGCCCCTTTATAGAACTAGTATATCCTATCAATAGTATTAGATCCTTTGTTGAGAAGCTATGGAATATAACAGGTTATCCTCTAGAACTTATTGAATCACTTGTTTTATCATCAACATATGTATCACCATTACTTATTGCTGGATCAGAGTATATCAGGTTGCTTGAAAATATAGCCTACACGTCTATACAGGTTTGTAGGGAGCTAAGCAATAATGAGTGGAAACTTCACTTAAGGATAGCAGACTACACTATACTAGATATGTACAGAGAAAACATTGGTGAAGCAGTAGATGTTATAAAATATTTAAAAGGAAATAAATGGAGGTCTATCAAAGAAGTTCTTGATAATAGGAGGAAGAGGGTTGAGAAAGACACTAAGAGGTACTGGAGAATAGTGTGTAAGAATAAAGAGGGTCCTCTAAAGAAGTTCCTACTATATATAGATCTACTGAATTTGCTTGTAGAGTTATTTAGGAGAGGATTGTTTAAACTAGAGGATCTTAGAGATGATTATAGTATAGCCTTATCAATAGTTCCAGCTGTAAATATAAATTTGATGATATAGCTATTGCTATTAAACATTGTTAAAGCACTGGTTTCTTAAGAAAAATATTTAGTTATTATAGAGTGTAGTTTTCTATGGGGTTGATATTGGTTAAAAGAACAAAGTTTGGGGTATATGTTCCAGAGGATCTACTATCTGATCTTAATGAGTGTATGAAAGCTATTGGTATAAAGAGTAAATCCAAGCTTATCCAAGAAGCTCTCCGCTTATTTATTACTGAGCATAGATGGAGAACTGCAGGAGAAGCTGTTGGAATTATAGGTGTTGTATATGATCATGAGAAGGGCCATGTTGATGAAGAACTAACTGATATACAGCACCAATACCTTGATATAATAATTGCTACACTTCATATACATCTCGATGAAAAGAGATGTATGCTTGCCATAGTTGTTAGAGGGGATACTGAGAGGCTTAAAAGCCTGCTTGGCGACATACATAGGATCAAGGGGATCATGATAGCCCGACCGCTCTTACTGGATATAAAGTAGTTGCAATAATGGAGTGTTATTTACTATATGGTTGCATAATGTATGTTATAAAATATAGTATAACAGTGTTATGGTTAGGAAGGTGCCTTCCTATGAGTGAAAATATTTTTACATTTGAAGCTAAAGCCTATTTATCTAAGGAATTAAGGTGGATATATCGATAAGGAAACACAAACTTGTAGCAGATGAACCTCCAGAAATTGGTGGAAGGGATCTAGGCCCTAATCCTATAGAGCTACTACTAGCGTCAGTTGCTAGCTGCCTCTCTATGGTTATTAAGATGTATGCTGAGGATAGAGGTATAAAAGTTAATAAGATTGAAGTAAAAGCTGTTGGATCACTTGATATACGTGGCCTCATGGGTGAAGATGTTAAACCAGATCTTCAGTCTATAGATCTAGAGGTAGTTATTGATAGTCCTGCATCAAGGAAGGAGTTGTTAAAGCTATTAGATATAGTTGAAAAACACTGCCCTGTGGCTGATACGTTAAAAAGTGCTACGCCTGTTAAAATAGTGTTAAAATAATAAAAACATGGTTGTTATACAAACTGGGAAGTTTTGAAAACATCATAGCTTTTTCTTTGTTCTTAGAATTGATACTACTATAAACACTATTAGCCCGAGTAGTAGAGCTGGTGGTGCTGCTATGTATATTGAGTCCCATATAGCCCACTCTAGTTCCTCTTCTACTGCTAGGGTCTGGGGTAGAGTATACAGTATTAGAGCTATCCATGACACTATACTTACCGCTATACCTGCTAATGCTCCTTCTCTGGCTGCTTTCTTCCAGTATATTCCTGGGATAAATGGTATGCCCTGCACCATTAGTATTAGCTCCCAGCTTAGGTTCATTAGGAAGTAGATGGTCTTTGTATATAGTGCAATATATAGGCTCACTAGCGTAAATACTGGGACAAGGATCTTTGCTAGCAGTAGCCTTGTCTTCTCACCTACATCCCTCTTGATCATTGGAAGCAGGTTCTTTACAACTATTGTTGAAGGTATAAGCATTGCACTATCAGCACTACTCATCAGGGCTGCAAGCAGTCCTATAGTGAATACTATGAATGGTATGGTTGGCAACAACTCCTTACCTAGTAGTGGTAGGATCGAATCCGGGTTATCTATCTCGGGTATAATTATTCTTCCAAGAATCCCTGTGGTTGCTGGTATAAGCCCTAGTAATATATAGGTTAAGCCTGCTGCTAGTGAAGCATTTCTTGCCACACCCTCGTTTCTAGCTGATAACGCTCTCTGAACAAGATCCTGGCACGAGAGGCTGCCGATACCTTGGACAAGCCATGATGATATATAGAATGCAGCCCCTATTAAACCAAAGTATCCTAGATAACCCCATCCAGGCTGAGGCAGTATTGAGAAATCATCCATAGATACCATATCTGATGCTAGCACTGCATCAAACCCTCCTGCAGCATTGATTACTGCTGGGAACAGTATCAGTATACCTATTATCAATAATATTGTCTGGATGAAGTCTGTATAGGCTACACTCCACATACTACCAAGCATCGTATATACTATGGTGACCGCTACTCCAAGCAATAATCCCTGTTCATAGGGTATTCCAAGGAATACATTGAATATATAGCCAAAGGATACTAGTAGGCTACCCATCCACCCCATATACGCTATAACCTGGATAATAGTTGATAACGCCTCCATCTCTCTCCCATACCTGTCTCTAAAGAAATCTGATATGGTCATATACCCCATTTTCCTCAAGGTTTTTGCAAAGAATAATCCAAACAACAGTATACATACACCAGCACCAATAGGATCCATTATTACGCCACGGTATCCATAGAGATATGCCATTGATGCACCTCCAATAGCTAGCCCCGTGCCAAACCATGTAGCAAGTATTGTACCATAGGTTAGTGGGAACCCCAGTCTCCTCCCTGCAACAATGTAGTCTGCAAGCCCCTTGATCTTCTTTGATGCAATATATCCTATGACTAGGGTTGAAGCCATATAGACCATGGTTGCGGCTAGGGCTAGGGAAACCTTATCCATCTAGTTCACCTCCTTTGATCCTCTTAAGCCTCTCATCAATAGAGAGGGCGTGAAACAAAAACCCCTCATACATAGCTAGATCTATGGCATAACGGGCTATCCGGGGAAGCCCCCTAGATGTAACGTACTGGATGTCAATGAGTTTTATGTAATCGTATACACTTAGTCCTCCACGCTTCCTAGCCCAACCCATTGTAGGAAGGACGTGGTTTGTCCCAATAACATAATCTCCCAGCGCAACGCCTGTGTATTTACCAATAAATATTGATCCAGCGTTTCTTATCCTAGCAATAATATCCCATAAAGCCTCGTCTCTAACCATGATCTCTAAGTGTTCTGGAGCATAATTGTTAACAAAATCAATTGCTTCATCATAAGTGTCTGCCACCAGTATACAGCTATTGTTTCTTAGGGAACTAGACAGTATATCCCTTCTACCGCTCCCTCTACATATTTTTCAATGAACTCTTTAACCCGTATAACTAGCTCTGGGGAAGTTGTTACAAGAACAGCTGATGCAGTATAATCGTGCTCAGCCTGAGCAAGCATATCCAATGCTATAAACTCTGGATCACCGGTTTCATCAGCTAGTACAAGGATCTCTGTAGGCCCAGCTATAAAGTCTATACATGTATCCTTCTGAATAACAAGTTTTGCAGCAGAAGCCCATGCTCCTCCAGGGCCAATGATTTTTCAACCCTGGCTATAGATTCTGTACCATAAGCTAGAGCTGCAACAGCATGGGCTCCACCAATCCTATAGATCTCTCTTACACCAGCTATATCGAGGGCTACAAGAATACCTGGGTCAATTGCCCCGTTTCTACTCGGGGGTGTTGCAGCAGATATCCACGGTGCACCAGCAACTCTAGCTGGAGCAATAGTCATTAATGCTGAGGAGGGATACGGTGCCTTTCCTCCGGGAACATATACTCCAACCCTATCAAGGGGTCTCCGGGCTGACCAGCATATGCTCCAGGCTCTATCTCAACAAGCCATTGATACCTTGGTAGCTGCTCTCTGTGATATCTAAGTATGTTATCCCAGGCCTTCTCTAGAGACTCAACTATCCTATCATCAACTTTATTGTAGGCTTCCTCAATCTCCTCTCTCTAAACCTTGATAGGGGTTTCTCTACTAATTTTATAAAATTCTTCATAGAAGTCACGGATAGCTTCATCTCCTCTGCTGCGGATATCATTAACTATATCCATAACCTTATCAAGAATTTCTTCAAGCAATACATGTCTGTTAAACAGGCTATATTTATCGTTATTAGTGAGCTCAGAAAGCTTCTTTACCTGGATAAATTCCTGGGCGAACCAACTCCCCCCATTCCTCCTCTATATTAGAACCCTGCTGATCTATTCTACCTAGATAACAGTGTTCTCTAGTAGTATAGGGTATAGAATTGTTTCTTAGAATAGGATGAGTTATGGAGACGTACTTAGTGAACCATAACACCCCGCCAAGGGATATGCAGAACTTTTATACTGGATATATAAGTTTTTTCCCACTATAGTAGGATGATATATGAAACAAAGTTTATGTACAACATAACTGTTTTATTACAATGACTTACTTATCAACACTAATAGTAGGTATCTATGGGTAGGGGGCTAGATGAGTAAGTATAGGGGACTGGCAGCACTTATAGCTACGTCACTGCTTTGGGCAACCTCGTTCCCAGCTATAAAAATAGTTGTTTCAATTGTCCATGAATATACATATACATGGCTTAGAAGTCTTCTAGCAATGCTTGGTCTAACACCCTATATAATATTGTATATTGTCAGGAAGAGGGGGTTATCAGGTAGGGTTGTTAAAGGGGGTTTACTAGCTGGCATAGCTTACGCACTTGGTTTATGGCTTCAGGGGTGGGGGACTAGGTATACTACGGCAAGTAATTCAGCGTTTATAACAGGGTTGAACATGGTTTTTGTCCATATATACACTGGTGTTGTTCTCCGTAGGTATAGTCTTAGACTAGCTCTCTCCCTACTCCTAGCCCTAGTAGGCTTGTACTATCTAACAATGCCTAGTACAGGGTTTAATATAGGGGATTTACTTGTACTGCTGGGTGCATTTACGTGGGCTGCCCAAGTAATTATAGTTGATAGGTTTTCCCAGGAGAACCCCCTGGTATTCACATTCTTTGAAATGGCTCCAGCCCTAGCATTTATAATACCAGATATGTTATTCAATGAAGCACCATCCATCCAGGTGGATGTATTCCTAGCTATACTGTATCTAGCAATAATATGTAGTGACACAGCCTTCGCATTACAAGTCTATGGCCAGAAATACATAATCCCTGCAACAGCAGCAATAATATACCTGCTAGAACCAGTTGCAGCAACATTCTTTGCCTACATAGTTCTCCGAGAAACCATGAACACCCTACAAGCAATAGGTGCAGTAATAATACTTGCATCAATGTTTACGGCAGCACTAGATAAGACGGTAGCTAAGACACATAATAAGGATACCCTATAGCCCAGTAGGCCATAACTTTATGTTTCTAGTATTACCTTAAGCTCATTATTAAAATTTATATCATGGTCCTAGCTAAATCCATGAAGCTCTAGCATTAACTAATCTTTCATACTTATACTCTAGAGCAACTCTATCTACATACCATAGCTTAGAAATATACATTAGTGTGCCAAAGTAGAGAGTTGGCCAAAACATATTAACATAAGCAAAGTATATTGACGGTATAAAGGAGGCTGCAGTAATAATGTTTAGTGTAAGTGCTAGATCCAGCTTAGGCTTCTTCGCGAAGTTTTCCAGCCACATTTCTTCACCTAAGACAACATAGGTGAACCAGTTTTCTGTCTTCTTAGGTTTTGGGAAGATAAATGGGTTAACTATTGTCCATAGGATGACTAGTCCTAAACCTATCCAGCTATGATACCATATGGCTAGGTATAGGAGTGGTGCAATAAACATCCTCGTTAAACCACTCCATGGATTAGAGTGCCGTTGCCAAAACTCCTCCTTTATTTTCCTAAGATCAATCATTAGCTACAACTCCATATACCTATGATTCCTAGTTCATTGGTTCAAGCTTAGTTATAGCCCCTAATGTGTTTTTCAATAACTGGCTACTCTAGGAGTAAAAAATGTGTTGGTATTAGTGTTTAGGCCTTTGTAGCAGCTTCTTCTAGAAAAGCCTTTATAGTTGTTTCTGAGGGTGGTGTTGTTATCTTGCTTACTATTATTGTTACTATAAGGTTTACTAGTAGGCCCCATATCCCTGAGTGTATTTGTAGCGGGTTGCTCCAGACATAAGTGGTTAGTATTACTACAAATACTCCAGATATAAGGCCTGATGCAACTCCTGCTTTTGTAACCCATTTTGTCTTAAGACCTAGTACTATACCTGGGAAGAACTGTACCATACCACTATATGACATCAGCAGTAGAGATACTAGCAGTGATGGCGCATATAGTTGTAGCAGCAACGCCACTATTGTAACTATGAATACAAGGAATCTCGCTATCCACGCTGTCTGAATATCTGATGCTTTTGGCCAGAATCCTTTCTGTACAACATTTCTAGCTATGATCCCTGCTGATGCCTGTATTAGTCCTGCACCCGTCGATATTGCTGCTGCGGCACCGCCTGCACCTACAAGTCCTACAGCCCATGCAGGGAACATGTCTCTAACAGTCCACATTACTGCCCAGTCAGGGTTAGCTAGTTCAGGATACATTAGGATAGCATATAGGCCTACAATAACTATTGGGAAGGCTAGGATAGAGTACCATGACATCCATGCAGTTGATCTCATGATTGTTTTTTCATCCTTTGCGGCATAAGCTCTCATGACTAAGTGTGGGAACATCCAGAAGCCTAGTGTACATAGTAATAGTGTTGACATATACCATGGGATTCCATGGATCCCTGCAGCACCAGGTAGTGTTAAGTGCTGGGGGCTAACAGCCTCTAACTGCCTAAACATAGGCTCTATTCCGCCAAACGTTGTAAATGGTACTGACAGTAATGCTATGGCTATTATCCACATCAGTATTCCCTGTAGCACATTTGTCCATGCAACACCTCTTATCCCCCCTATGAATATGAAGAGTGCTACAAGGACGAAGGCTATGATCATTGCTGTGGTTCTTGCTATAGCTCCATAGCTTGCAAGCTCGATAATAATTCCTGTAGCACCTATTTGTAGCTGGATATATGGAACAAAGAATATAACACCAATAATAGCTACTAATACACCTAGCCATCGGCTCTCATAACGTGTAACAAAGTAGTCTGGTTGGGTAACTAGCCCTAGCTTCCGTGCTATTCTATTATAGTATGGTGTTAGCATAAAACCTACAGAGTAGGCTGTTACAAAGTATGCTAGAGCATATAGAATTGGTGCTCCAAATTTATAGGCCCATCCTGCTAGGCCTAGAAATGTAAAGCCACTATAGATCTCGGCTGCTAGAGCAAAATATATTACTACAAATGATAAACCCCTGCTAGCTACAAACCATTCTTCAAGACTAAACTTCTTCAATATACCAGCTAGTATAGCGATTATCGTTGAGAGAGCGATCCACCCAAATATAATGCTTAGAGCTAGGGTTCCCGGAGGCAACATGGCTGCTACACCTTGATCTTACCTATTCTAATGAGATACGCTGTCGTCAGGAATATCGGGCCTATAATAAGCCATAGAAGATGCCAAAAGAATATGAATGGCATCCCTGCAATATAGGGTTCTGTTCTATTAATCAAGGGCGCACCCAAGATCATGATAACCGGTGCTATTAATGCTAAATACAGTGCACATCTCTCCCTCTTCCCAGCTTCCCCCTCAGACATAAAGGGACACCCCTGGAGATAGAAGTACACGCTAGCTAATATATTGTTATGGATAATTTTTTGTATACAATGATATTTAAGGATTACTTAAAACCTATACAATATCTAGCATAATTATCTTATAGTTCCTTAATATTTATAGTAAAAAAGATTATTGTATTGTAGCTTAAATCTTCTTCTGATTATTTCATACCTAGTAGTTTAAGAATAGTTAGAGCATATACTTTACTTGTCATAGGTATCTTATTTAATTCTATATATTCATTAGCTACATGTGCTTGTGATAAATCACCTGGACCATATGTTAATGTTTCAACATTCTTCTCAACAAAGAATCTTGCATCCAGGAACCCTGTTGAAAGAGTTAGCCTAGGTTCCCTACCTATAACCTCTTTTACAGCGTCCTTTAATACTAGTGCTATCTTTGCTTGAGGGCTTATTGCTGCTGGTTTTGCTTTAAACAGGATCTTTAATTCTGCCTGAAGCTCCGGATCCTCCTTCTTTGCATCCTCAATAACGTTTTCAATATCCTTTATAACTTCTTCAAAATCTTCTTCAGGGAGAACTCTTCTATCAAACTGGAACAAGACTTTATCTGGTACAACATTTATTTTAACACCTCCTTTCACGATGCTTCCAAGAACTATTGTTGCTTTCCTTCCCTCAGGAACATCTGTCTCATATCTGGTTATCTTGCTCTCGATTCTAGGTTTTAGAGTAGATATCATCTTTTTTGCGAGACCAACCATTTTCTCAAAGGCATTAATACCTAGCCATGGTGTACTAGCATGAGCGGTTTTCCCGTAGACAGCTACTTCACCCCATACCACACCTTTATGCCCGATCCATACCCTGTCATAGCCCGATGGCTCAGCTATGATACAGTAGTCTGGCTCTGTAATCTTCTCTTCAAGCATGTATTTTGCACCACACATACCACCTATTTCTTCATCTGGTGTCATAGAGATCTCTATAGTTCCATTGATCTCTACCTCGGAGTCTATGATAGCCTTTATTGCAGTTAGCATTGATACTATGCCTCCCTTCATATCTGAAGCTCCACGTCCATAGAGTTTTCCATTAATTATCGTTGGTTTAAATGGGTCGGTCTTCCATCCTGTACCAGGTGGTACAACATCATAGTGTCCATTAAAGTGTAGAACAGGGCCTTTGCCCTTCCCCCACCTACCAATAATGATATATCTTGGATAATCCTTCATTTCAGGAATGTATTTCTCAAGACAATTTCTAGAAACCTCTACCACGCTGGTATCTAGCCCTATTTCCTTTAGAACTCCTCTTGCATAATCAATAAACTCCTTATAATGATCCCCGGGGGGTACTACAGTGGGTATGGAGACCATATCTGCAAGAACTTTAACATAGTATTCCTTTAGCGTGTCTATTCTTTTAAATATAGTATTTTCTAGCATGAGAAAATCTTCCTCCATACCATCTAATTATCAATACGTTTATCCCAATTATATAAACGTAATCGAACATAGAAAAACCCTAGACAATAAGATGGTATAGCTTGGTGTATGGATAAGTGGTTCTTGGCTATATAGAAAATTCATTAACCTAGAGTTAAATAAGTATTGTATCGCCTGCTTTCAATGCAATAGATAAAACAAGAGGCTTAGTAGGTGCTGAGTAATTGGTTAAAATAATTGATACAACTCTTAGAGACGCCCATCAATCGCTTTTGGCAACAAGGTTTAGGACTAGGGATATACTTCCTATAGCAGAGATTATTGATGATGTTGGCTTCTTAGTTTAGAAGTATGGGTGGGGCAACACTTGATGCTGCTATTAGATTTCTTAGAGATGATCCTTGGGGAGCGTCTTCGCTTAATAAGAGAGCGTGCACGGAGGACTAAGCTACAGATGTTTCTTCGTGGATAGAACATTATTGGTTACTAGGTATTACCCAGATGATGTCGTGGAGAAGTTTGCTGAGCTAGCCTATAAAGAAGGGTATTGATATTCTCCGTGTATTTGATGCACTTAATGATGTAAGGAATATGAGGGTTAGTATAAAGAAGGCTAAGGAGGAATCCATTATTTAAGGACTTCCCAGGCCTAATAAAGTTACTATGCTTAACAGGTACACGGTTTAAGGGAAGATTAACAATACCACTTGGAGGGAGTGATCGGGAAGTAGAAGTGGAGGAAGTAGGGCCAGCAACCTATATAGTTAAGGTAGGGGAAGAAAGTATAAGGTAAACCTTTCAATACAGATTTCCCAAAGACTTGTTGCTACAAGGCTTTAATACTAGATCACAGTAAAGTATTATTTAATGATCTTCTCAAAAACCATTAACTGGGTGAGTTGTATGAAGATTATGGAGGATATTTATTTAGTAGGAGGAGGAGAATACGGCCTATCACCTCCTGGGGACTGGTGTAATGTATACTTATTAAATTGTGGTGAAGGTCTTGTACTCATAGATTCGGGGACAGGCATAGGTGTTGAGGACATTATTAGGAATATTAAGAAAGAGGGGTTTGATCCTCTTAACATAAAATACATATTCTTAACCCATTCCCATTTTGACCATATAGGTGGAGCCCATAAAATACAGGAGCTAACAGGATGTAAAGTAGCTATTCATGAGAATGGCGCTAAGTCTCTGGGAACACTGGATGATGCAACTCTTGTAAAGTATAGTCCACTAAAAATTACTGCACCAAAAGTGGATCTTAAGTTAAAGGGTGGGGAGAAGATAAGTATTGGCAGGTATGTTATTGAGGTGATCTATACTCCTGGGCATACTGCTGACAGCATTTGCTTATATATACATAGGCATAAAAATAAAGTCTTGTTCACAGGAGATACAGTGTTTTCCCGAGGGAGAATTGGATGGTTTAATACACCAGGCTCTGACCTACTAGCTTACAAAAGGAGTTTGGAATACTTATTGAAAATAAAGCCTGAGGCAATACTTCCAGGACATGGTCCGTTCATTCTATCTCGCGGACACGAGCATGTCAAACTTCTTTATAGTAAACTTAATGTACCTTGGAAACACATTATAACAGTAATGGATTGAATACTATATAGCGGGTTTTTTAATAATGGATCATATCAAGTTTAGAGAAGATCTTAATGACATGAAAGAAAATGCGTATGACAATGCCTTAGGAGGAGATATGGTAATTCTAGAGATCCTTATGAAGAGGCGGGGATGGAGATCAAAATTAACTGAGAAAGTTCCTGGGAGTAGAATAGATCTTTTAGCGATCTTTCCCTCTAGGGAAAGTATAGCCTTTACTAGTCAGCTAGTTAGCAGGTTATCTAGAGATGTATTGGAGGATTTTCTGTCTAGTCTAAAGAATATATGTCAATACAGTTTGTTTACCCTAGATGAAGAAATTTTCCTTGTATCTACTATAGAGCAACAAAAAAATTACACGCCAGAATTTATAACAGCTGGTGCATATCCATTATTCTTTCCAATAGTAGAGGAAGGGATAGGAAGATGGTTGTTGGCAGTAAAGGATCCTTCTAAGGTTTTTCATATACTCCTTGACAATAACGAGGTATTAACTGTTCGTAGAATACCATCTTTTAGAATAGCAGACATCATTAAGAACTATATTGAGAAGAGAGAGGTTTTCTTCAGTATCCCGAAGCTAACTAAAAAGCAGAAACAGATTCTCAAATATAGTTTAAGAGCTGGCTTTTATGAATATCCTAAGCAGGTTAGAATAAAGGATATGGCAAAAATATTTAGATTACCTTCGTCCACTATATGTTATAACCTACGGGTGGCAGAGAAGAAGATTCTGCAGTGGTTTATTGATATAATAGAATCATAGTAAGTTATACAGTAATAAATAATAGATTAGTAATCCATATTCTTGTTCTGTAATCTTAGCTGGTTATTAATGCATTATTTTTGAATATATTCAAAGAAA
>JAGGXK010000022.1 GCA_021163115.1 Desulfurococcales archaeon
CATGTATATGTTAGGTGTAATACATCGAAGTATTTAATATACTGAGAGGTAAATCCAGAGATCAGTCCTACAGAGCTCGCTAGTATTACTGCAGAGCTTGCCAAGAGATCAGAATATCCTACACCTAAGGGAAGAATACTTGGATGGTATATAACTAGTAGTATGCCTATGTGGGGGATCACTATGGTAGAATACAACGAGAATGCTACATCTATGGATTTATTTAATAGCCTCTTAACATGGATAAATAAGAAGCCAGGTATATTTAAGACCTACAAGATAGCTCCTATGTTTCTGTAAAGGATGCTATAGGACTTGCTCTTAAGAAGTAGTCTTAGTTGTGATCACCTCTTTACTATAAGATGGTGATCCAATAATTTTTGCTTTAGAGAATACTTTCTCATCTAGCATACTATTTTATAAGTGCTATATCTTCTTCAGGCTTTATTTATATTAGACTACTAGTATTCTTTGATACAAGAGGGGTTTATTGCTGTGGAGCCTGCTTTAGAGATACTAGTGTTAGCTGCTGGATTAAATATTGTCTCATTTATTGTTGCACTATATATTAGTATGAGAGTCTACCGTGTCTATAGGCTTATAGGGGATCAATACCTCCTAATAGTCTCCCTGGGTTTTCTAGTACTAGCTCTAGGATCTGTACTTACTGTTATAACTAGCTTCTATGCATTATTTGTAGAAACAGGATCCACGGTCTTCTTCAACAGCAGCCATGGCGGTTCTCAGACACCTCTTCACACACCACCTCATGGCATGCATGATATGCATGGTAGGGGCTGGCATCCATGGATCCATGGCTCTAGCTCTTTTTCCGGGATGTTAATCAGCTACTCTAGCCCATTGTATACTATAGCCTATATGCTTATTCTTGCAGGCCTGCTTGGTGAGACAAGGGCTTGGAGTAGTAGAGAGGTAGCTATAATACCTATTGCTACAATGGTTATGCTGGTTAGCGATCTCTTTTCAATAGGAATACTTACCGTGATCACAATTCATTGTATGGTGGGGAAACGGTTTACAGTTGGTTCACTTGGCTATCTATTGTTCCTCCTAGCCCATATAATAAGGATCATGGGGACGCTAGTGTTTTCTCCAACACTATTTGTTCTAGGAGAACTCCTTAGACCACTAGGGCTTGTAGTGATTGCTGTTGGGGTGGGGGTTTATGGTAAAGGAGAGTGATTCAGTAAAGCTTGCTAGAGCAAAGTATAGGAGCCAGGCAGGGATCGTGTATGATATACTTGAAACACTCTATAGGGAAGAAATAGCCCCGCCTACAAGGCTCATGTATGGTGCCCGGATACCCTATGATAGGTTGAAGAATATTCTTAAACAGCTTGTAGAAAACAAGCTTGTTGAAGAAATAGTAGAGGGGGATAGAACATTCTATAGGATTACAGGGAAGGGTGTTGAAGCACTAGAGGAGCTTAGAAGAGTTAAACGTATTCTTGAACAAATAGGTATTAGGTTCTAGACGGCCCCCCATTTTAACCTACGGGTATATGTCAAAAGGTATCTCCAGCAACTTCTTAGATGCACGAAACCTTGGCTTACCAAGCCTTATCACTCCTATACACTTGGTTGATGGCAGGTGTTGTTTATTGCATGCATTAATATTCCAGATCCCCCCATCAACATCTCTAACTATAACTATGGTTAAAACCTTTACGTGCTCGGGTATAGGGAATAGATCATATATTATCCTCCCATACCTAGCCTCAGCCTCATCCCTAGGCAGAGTAACTGTTTCAATACGTAGATCCTTCTCTACAGCCCAGTTAGCTAGCTCCTCAATACGCTGGATCTCATCCTTCGAAGGTTTTTGGTTACAAGTCACAGTTAGTCTACCATGCCCACCCCTAACATAGGTTGAGGCAGTCCATAAAGACTGCTCTCCTAAAACCCTAACCACAGCACCTTTAACAACATGGAGGGCTGTATGAGCTCTAACTTCTACATCATACCTCCTACACTCTTCATCAAATACCCTTTCAGCAACACCCAATACTTGTCAATCCCCGGGTTTTACTAGATAATATATCTAAGGCAATGATGAATATTATTGGTTTCTCCATAGATCCTTAGTAGTAAAGGTTTTTTCCCTAATCAAATATAGTTAGTTTAACAATAGTGTTTACGGTTTATTCTGGTGCTTATGATGGGTATGGGTTTTGGGGTTAGGAACTATCTTGTTGCATTAGCAGCCTCGGTTACAGGGATGATTGTTGTCGGGTTTATCAGGCCATATATAGTGTTTAAAACTCTTGGAGAACAGGGTTTATTAGTTGTAGCAAGTCTTACAACAGGGTTTATGCTTGCCAGAGCTTTTTCAAGCCTCTATACAGGGATATGGGTTAAGAACAAGGGGTTTAGGTATACCGGGGTCTCTGGACTAGTTTTATGGGCTTTATCACTATACCTCTATACATTGATACCCAGTAGCCTGTATCCATTAAATAGGATACTGGAGGGGTTTTCAGCAGGTCTTCTATGGCCTACTATGCAGATGCTTGTTGTTGAGAGTCTGCCGAGTAGCTGGAGAGCTAAGGGTCTTAGTATATACTTTGTAATAGGTAGTATAGCCTATAACTTCAGTATATGGCTTGGCGGACTCCTAAAACCCGTGATTGGGGCCATGGGGTTGTTTACTCTATCCTTCCTACTCCTAGCAGGCTATATAGTGTTCTATATCCTAGCACTCATTGAGCCTAGATCCCGGTCTAGTGGACAAGCTATTGTAAAACTGGGAGACTATAGTAGGTTATTAGGGAAGATAAAGGATCTTATACCATTAATACTTGTTGTTGGCGGTATATCAGGGCTCTCACTAGACTATCTACTAGCTTATGCAAAGAATATCTCTGGCTTCAGCAGCGAGCTAGCTAGAACCTACTGGAGCTATGCAGGCTACCTTGGTCTAGCACTAAGTCTGTTGCTATCCCATTTAGCAGACAAGTATGGTGGTGATAGGATAAACTATGGAGTAGCCTACATGGTATCTCTAGCAATAATGCTTATATCAATGCCTTTACCACCAATAATCCTATATACTCTTGTATCACTCCCACTCCTTGGCTCAAAGATCTTTAAGCCCATAATAAGATCCTCTATAGTAGGTAGGACAGGGGAAAAAGAACTAGGAGTAACCATAACAAATACTATATCAAATCTTGGAGCAGCATTCATGCCCCTACTAGTAGCATTAACTAATACAATAGTGCCAACCCATATAAACCTGGGTCTAATGGTTTATGGAGCTCTATCTCTAGCCATAATCCTGTATATAACAATGAGAACCAAGAAATAGTTCTCCAAGATACATCAGTACTCCTTATTAAACCACTATATACTTATCTATAAACCTCTTATACCATCTCCTATACTCCTCAGGTGTTACAATATGGATCTCAAATGGTGTTAGCTCTCCTATCTCCCTTGCTATATTTACTCTAAGTCGTAGTCTATCTCTAGTATTTCTGGCTAGTTCTGTTATTATAAGAATGTCTATATCGCTATCAGGCTTCATAGATCCTTTAACTATGCTTCCAAAAAGCATTATCTCTGCTTTCGGATCAAACTTTCTTGCTACAGACTTTATTTTTCTAGCATAGTCTATTGGTTTTTCATAATATTTTTTCCACTCATTAAGTAGTTCAAGCTGTAGATCAACTAGTGTTTTTCCAGCCATTCCATCACCTCTAGAGCTCTTCCAGCAAATTCTAGTATTCTTTCAGCAATCTCTTTATCATATTGTCTAGGCAGATATCTTGAGGAAATATATGCTTCTTCTAGGAGGTAGAGTGTTTCCAGGTTTTCATTATAAAATCTCTGAAGTAAACTATTCCCGTAAACCTTGATCACTTCTCTTATTAATCTTATTAGTGAGTGAGTCTTTGGATAATCACCTATCTTCCTATATAACAAGTATTTAAGGTATAGTTGCAAAAACTGTTCAACATGAAATAGCACCAGATCATATACTCCTCTACTAAAATCTATTCTAGCATCATCTAGGAAGGCCTTTGCCCTCCTCTTTAAGAAATCTCCATAATGCTCGATCACAGGCTTCTCCTCAGCTAAATATTATTCACTAAACCTTGATATACCTATGCTATCTCTGCCTACTACTTTAATGGCATAGGTTAGTTGTTTTACTGTAAAGTCTTTGGATTAAAATTGGTATAGTATTGGTTTTTAGTGGGAAACTATTATTATATATTTTGTAATGCTTTTTATTTAGTCCCACTAGCTTTATAAAGGCTGTAGGCTTATTCTAGGCTAGAGGTGTAGTTGATGCTGGAGACAAGAGATCTTGTTGTTGAGGTTACTGGTAAGAATGTTGTTGAAGGTGTTAGTATCCAAGTAGGGCCTGGAATGCTTCATGTGCTTATGGGGCCTAATGGTAGTGGTAAGTCAAGTCTTGCCTATGCTATAATGGGTCATCCAAACTATACTGTTGTAGAGGGTAGGGTGTTTGTTGATGGAGAAGATGTTACAGGGCTTTCCCCTGATGAGAGGGCTAGGAAGGGGCTGTTTCTCTTGTTCCAGAACCCTGTTGAGATACCTGGTGTAAAGATAGCTACTCTCCTGATTGCCTCGTTGAATAAGAAGCTTGGTAACAGTGATCTAATGCAGTCTATACCAGGTTTTTCTGAGAAGCTAGAGGTTGAGGCAAAATACTTGGTCTATCAAGGGAGCATCTCTACTGGGACTTGAATGACTTGAATGTAGGTTTTAGTGGTGGTGAGAAGAAGAGGAGTGAGTTGTTGCAGGCAACGATTCTTAGGCCACGGTATATTATCATGGATGAGCCGGGCAATGGCCCTTGATGTTGATGGTGTTAGGATGATTGCAGGCATTATTAGAGAGTTCCTTTCTGCAGGTACAGGAGTGTTGTTGATAACTCATTATCCAAGGATTCTTGATTATATTGAGCCAAACAGGGTTACAGTATTGTATAGGGGAAGGGTTGTTGCAGTAGGTGGGCTTGAGCTAGTTGATAGGATTAATCAGGAGGGCTATAAGTGGGTTGAAGAGGAGATCGCTGTTGAAGCCCGTTGGAACCCTAGAGCTTAGAGAGCTTGTTGAGCAGCCCGAGCCTCTTGAGCCAATTAGGTATCCTAAAGAGATCGAGCTTAGGAGTAGGATTTCTAGAGGGTTGGTTGAAGAGATTCCTAGGTCTAAGAAGGAGCCTGAATGGATGCTTAGGCTAAGGCTTAGAGCGTTAGAAGTTTTTGATAAACTTCCTATGCCTAAAGGGGTTTATGGTATAGAGTATATTGACTTGGATGAGCTAACATACTATATTAAGCCAGAAGCTAAGAGAGCTAGGTCCTGGGAAGAGCTCCCCCTGATATAAGGAGTATTTATGAGAGGCTTGGCTTGCCAGAGACTTATGCAAAGTATCTTGCAGGCCTAACAACAACTCTTGATAGTGAGACAGTTTATTCTGCTATGAAGGATGTGTTGACCCAGCTTGGTGTAATAATGCTTCCTATGGGGGAGGCTATTCAGAAATACCCTGATCTTGTGAAGAAGTATTTTTGGAAGAATATTCTCACCCTTGGAGCACAAGTTTTCTGCACTACACTTTGCGTTATGGAGTGGCGGAGTATTCGTGTATGTTCCACCAGGTGTGAGAGTATCCTATCCTATAGAAGCATTCTTTGTTGTAGGAGAAGCTCTTGAGGGATAGTTTGAACACACTATAGTGGTTGCAGACGAGGGTAGTGAGATAACTTTTATAGAGGGCTGTAGTGCTCCAAGGCTCAAGACCTATAGCTTCCATGATGGAATGGTTGAGCTCTATGCCCACAAGGGTAGTACTATAAAGTTTATCACAATCCAGAACTGGAGCAAGGATATTGTAAACTTTAATAATAAACGAGCTATTGCTGAAGAAGATAGCTATGTAGAATGGATAGAGGAGAGTATTGGAAGCAAGATTACAGTAACCTATCAAAGCACTATACTAAAGGGTAGAGGAGCTGGACAAACTCTATAGTAATTAGGTATAGCAAACGGGCCCTACATCAAAGACACGGGTTCAAAAATAGTTCATGCAGCACCAGATACCGCTAGCAAGATAGTGTCTAAGAGTATTAGTGTGAATGGTGGATTAAACATCTATAGAGGGCTAGTGAGAGTTCTAGGAGGTGCAAGGAATAGTAGATCCTATGTACAGTGTGATTCACTAATACTTGATGAAAAGAGTAAGGCATATACCTATCCTCATATACAGGTTGATGAAGAAACAACTGGTACAGGGCATGAAGCAACAACTGGTAGGCTTAATGAGAACCAGCTCTTCTACCTCCAAACCCGTGGCCTGGGGGAGGATGAAGCTAAAGCACTTGTTGTTATAGGCTTCATAAGGGATGTGTTAAAGGAGCTCCCCCTAGAATACGTTACTATGCTGGGTAAGGTTATCCAACTAGAGTTTAGCAAGCTAGGTGGTGTAAGATAATGAGTTATACAGTATTATCAAGTATACCCTACCAGAAATACGGTGACTCACCAACAATCAAGAGCTATACAGACTGGAGGATCTATGACAGATATATCTTATTATATAGGTGGTAGAACAGGTATTGCTTACGGAGGATACATTGATGAACTTATGAAAAACTATGACATAGTATTCTCAGGTACAAGACTCTATAAGATTAACCAAGAACTAGATATAACGATGTCTAAACCCCTTGGATTAATAAATCCTATGAAGAACAAGGTTATCTATCTACACCACCAGATCCTAGAAGGTGCCACAAAAATAGTTGTAGATCAAGGATTTAGTGGTAGGTTAAGGATCCTGTCTTATATAGATCATGGGTTAAAGGGGCTTTCACCTCGGCACCTAATAATTATTGTAAAGGATAATGTTGATCTATTGATAGAGATCGATAGTGTAAACAATGGATCCAGTGTATTGAAGACATTTTTCCTAGAACTAGTTGTTGGCAAGGGGTCAAGGGTTAGGGTGGTTAGTGTAGACAATGGTTCAGAGAATTCTCCCTCAATGTACTTGTTTGCATCAAGGCTTCTAGAGGATAGTGTATTGAGAATACTCGACATAGTTACACCTGGTTTAATGGATCATAGAAGGTTTAGTATTCATCTAGACAGAGATTACTCAAAGCTATTGTTTAGAGGAATAGTAGTTGGTAGAGGAGATAATAGACTAGACTACATAACAAGCCCATATCATAGAGGAAGATATACAGGTTTTAAGATATTTTGTAACAGGAGCACTCTACGATAGATCATTTATGGTTCACCGGGGTATCTCAAGAATAGAAGCTGGGGCAGAATATTCATCAACAAGTCTTGAGACTTCACTACTAATGCTTTCAGAGAATGCTTCAGGCAATGGAGCACCCATGCTTGAGACAGATACAGGGGTTGTTGATGAGGCAAGACATGGTGTAAGGATTGAGAAGATTAGTGATGAACAAATATTCTACCTAATGACCAGGGGCTTATCAAGAAAAGAGGCAGAATACATTATCATACAAGGGTTCCTAAGCCAACAATTAGGGGATTATATCGGATACGAGTACATAGATATGGTAGGAGAAACTATAAAGAATCTATAGTATGGTGGCTTAGTCTCAGCTTTTCTCTACATAGTCTACACTAATATGTAATAGTATGAGTAATGGTAGAGCCATTAGTATAATCCATAGGCTCCAATAAATAAACACTGGAGTAAATCCATGTATGTCTATTAGGTATCCTGTTGTAGTATTTGATATGAAGGAGCCTAGTGATCCTGCTGCATCTATTATACCTATTGATAATGGTATAATCTTTCTATTGATCAATGTTGCTGGAATTGTTGTTATTAACTGAGCATTCATACCGTAGACTAGTAATCCTATGGCTACCAGCATTACTCCTGCATAAACCATACCATATCCTGCTAGAACCGGGAGTGCATATAGGGTAATTGTTGCCAATGGTATTGATAATAATATAGGCTTTATCTTCTCTCTGCCACAGTACCTATCAAGTATATAGCCATATAGTATCATCCCTAGTGCTCCTGAGAAGGGGCATATTGATGAAATTGTTGACGATATTGTTGTTGAACCTGATAATGTGTAAAGGTATGATGGTAGGTATACTATGGCTGCATACAATATTCCTGTTGATAAAAAGTATGTGATTGCCAGGAATAGTATTGGTTTCCAGTACCTAGCTAGATTCCTTAATACAATATTGTTCCCTAGAGACTCTTTTTTATAGAAGGCTTCTATACTATAGCCTGTCCAATGCTTTAATATAAGTATAAGGATGGGGCCTAGGGTGAGTAATACTAGCCCATTTACTATAAAACCATGTCTCCAACCCAGTAATGATACTGTATAGCCTGTAACAATCCATGTAATAAAGCTTCCCAGTGCCCAGCTTGTATTAAAGAAGCCCATGTACCCCCCAAGTCTATTCCTCTCTAGTGCAACAGTTAGTATCCTGATAAGAGATGTCCAAGCAGTTGACTGGAAATAGCCATTGAGAATCCATAGAATCATAAACCAGCGTACATCACTTATGTAGCCATACAGTATATTCACTAGGCCAGAAGATATTGTTCCAGTAAATAGGATGAACCAAGGCCCCTTTCTTGTAACTATATAACCATTTACTACTTGCCCTAGAGAATATACTAGGAAAAATGACCCGGCTATAACCCCCATTATACAGTAGTCTAGCCCTAGCTCCTCTATAGCTAAAGGGAATGCTATTGAATAGTTTACTCTACACAAGTAGAACAATATGTAGATAAGCCATGAAGCTATGACTAGTAGTGGCAGTGGTTTCCTATCCAACCCTGATCTAACCTTCATTTCAACAAGGTATTTATTTTAAAAATAATTGAGGTAAAATATACTTGGTTGATACTTGTTATCCTTGGTTATTCTATGGGCTCAATTTTTATAGCTAGTACTGGGCAGGAATCTGCTGCTCGTTTTACACACTCATACATGTTCTCTGGAACAATACCTATTGAGGTAGACTCTGTATTCTTTATAACATAGTCATCAGTTACTCTATTCTTCCCATTATCTTCTCCAAGAACAAATACTTGGGGACAGACAGTTGGGGCTGTACCGCAGGAGATGCATGCACTCCGGTCAACAATAACTTTGTACTTAACCATATCCTACACCGTGGAGAGTGTTTAGAACTCATTATTAGTTTGGTTAAGGAATTAGCTAGTGTAGGCTACAATATTCTCTCTAGACACCTGAGGTAAATAACTTATTTGTAACCTGTACTATACCATAATCGTTAATTGTTTAATTAATAGTATACCAGTTATAGTATTTAACTAGGTGATAGACTATGGTTAGGGGTTATGTGTTTGTTACTGGCGGGGATCGTGGTATTGGACGTGCTATTGTATTGAAGTTTGCTGGTAATGGATTCTATACAGTATTCTCCTATTATAGGAATAGGGAAGCTGCTGAGGAAACCCTTGCTAGAGTTAGGGGTGTTGGTGGTGAGGGTTTTTATCTCCAACTAGATGTTGGCTGTGAGGAAAGTGTTGCTAGGGCTTATAAAGAGGTTTCTAGTAGAGTACCTTATCTAAATGTACTGGTTAATAACGCGGGTGTTATATTCTTTGGAGGTATAGAGGAGACTAGTCTTAGTGACTGGAATAGAGTGATTAACGTTAATTTGACAGGCGTGTTTCTTGTAACCAAGTATTTCCTACCATTGCTAAGAAGGGCTCCATGGGCTAGTATTGTTAACTTAGCAAGCATTGCAGGACAGACAGGAAACGTTGTTGCCTCAGCAGCATATTGTGCATCAAAAGCTGGTGTAATAGGTCTTACACGCCGACTAGCTGTAGAACTAGCTCCCCATATAAGAGTAAATGCTGTAGCCCCAAGCTTTGTTGAGACAGACATGGTTAGACAATTCATTGATACACCAGAAAAGAAGAGGAAAATAGCAGAACTCCATCCACTAAAAGACATAGCTAGACCAGAGGATATAGCGGAAACAGTATACTTCCTAGCAACACCAGCTTCAAGATTCATAACAGGCCAGATAATAGGAGTTAATGGTGGAAGACTAACATGTTAATATACAGTATATAGTGGTTAAATTATTCATATCCTAAAAATACTAGTAGATCCTTAGGGCTTTTTCTAGCCACCATTTATAGGGTGGTTTATTCTTCTCCCGCCTAGGCACTATATGGAGATCAATTGCTTGAGAGATAAGAGATCCTAGTTCTCTATCTATTAGCATAGATAGTTCTTGATATACTTTCTTAGGATCCTTTCCTCTAGTCACTACAATCACGTCTATATCACTTGATCCTGTGTATTTATTGTTAATGATACTTCCAAACACATATACTTCTGCATCAGGATCAATTCTGACAACGAGTTCGGCTAATCTTGATACAATAGTTCTCCAGTTCCTTAACACATCTATGTATTTACGGAGCCATACTCCATAGCTCCTTGGCAATTCTAACAACCTCTCTAGCAATATTAAGAATTATCTCAGCTTCCTCTTTATCCACAGACAATGACCCATACTGACCAGCTTCTCTAGCTCTTTCAAGAATTATTAGATCCCTCCTATACGTCTTTATAAAGACTTGGAGTTTATTAATTAAATCCTTATCTAAGAGCTTATTCTCAATAATAAAAGAGAGCAATCGTCTAATTCTATGAGTTCTTGGCGGTTCAAAACCAAGTTTTATAATAAGGGATTTAATAGCTAGCTGACTAGCAATC
>JAGGXK010000005.1 GCA_021163115.1 Desulfurococcales archaeon
AAAAAATATTTAATTATACATTAAAAAATGTTTATTGAACAGCATTTAAGTTAGTATTTCCCAATATAGAGTTTTAAAACAATTGATTAAACTCAAGAGGATACTTCAATGAAACAGTATAAAAGTAATAAATATATTACTATGCTGTTAAAATATCTGTTTAAAAATTACCCTTTTCTTCTTCCTGTTCTTCTAGCAGCTATATGACCCACTTTCTGGCCAGGTGGTGCTGTACGTGATACTGTTGACGGGAATGAGACACTCTGATGGCTTCCACCACCATGTGGATGGCTAACTGCATTCATTGCCACACCACGTACTCTAGGCCATTTTCTTGCCTTTACTTTCCACTTATGGTATGAAGCCCCAGCCTTTAACAATGGTTTTTCCGGTCTACCTCCACCAGCTATAACTCCTATAGTTGCTAGTGCCGTATTAGGTACTTCTTTTATTTTACCACTGGGGAGCTGGACTAAGGTTTTCCTACCACTTCTTCCAACAACGAGGGCATATGTTCCAGAAGATCTAACCAGTTTACCGCCATCACCAGGTCTTACTTCAATATTTGATACCTGAGTACCTTCTGGTATTTTCCCTATAGGCAGGATATTCCCATTGCTTATATCAGCATCTGGACCAATCATTATTACTTGGCCTACGTACATTCCTTCTACAGCAGGTGTTAGGAATTCAGTACCGTTCTCAAGTACAATTTTGGCTACAGGAACCCATCTCCCGGGATCATGTAGTAGATCTACTATCCTACCTCTTAACGTAACATCCTTCTCGATCCTTGGATACCGAGCAGGCCCTACTCTTAAATGGCTCGGACTTCTAAATACCGATGAACCCCGTCCCATTCTCTGTACAAGTATTCGCTTACCCATATATTAACACCCAAGTATTAGATCAGGCCTAAGTGCATTGCGACCTCTGAAGCCTTATATTCTGGTCTAAGCTTTATGTATGCCTTTTTCCCCCCCTTAGGTGTTATCAGCGTTCTAACCATATCAACTTTTACATCAAATAATATCTCTATCGCTCTCTTAATATCATGCTTAGTAGCCTTTCGGTCAACAATGAACACTAGAGTATTCTCCTTCTCTATAAGGTTTATAGCCTTCTCTGTGTGAAGAGGCCTTATAAGAATCTTGTATGGATCGCTCACGGCGTTATCACCTCAAACTTCTTAGAGACAAGCATTAATGCAGACTTAGTAAATACTGTTAGCCTCCCAGGTACACCACCAGGTGCTAAGTGAAGGATGCTAAGTAGTTCTGGTGTAACAATATCTACTCCTGGGAAATTCTCAACAGCCTTTCTAAAAGGTTTCTCACTACTAGATATAACAAACAATATACTCTTTGGCTCTACATATCTTCTTCCACGCATCTTTCCTTTACCAGCACGTATTCTTATACGCCTCTGTGCTCTTACAACATCTTGCCACAAACCAAGTTTCTTAAGCAACTCCCTAGCTTCTTTAGACTTAGTTATATTATCTTCGATACCGTCCTCTATAACTACTGGAAGAGTATCAACTGTAAATACATGGCCCCGTGCGACAACAAATTCTTTACGGGCAGTAGCAGCAAGAGCTGATGCAATTGCTAGAGCCATTTCTTTCTTGTTTATCATTTCATGGATCTTCCTATCAGGTCTTGGTGGAAAAGCTCTATGACCCCCTCGAGCAAAGCTTATAAAGGCCGCCCTGCCGCTAGGGATCCTTGGTACCCTAGCCATTCCACGGCCTACTCCCCAACTTCTTGCTGTAGTCCTCTTGCCGGCTAGAGGATCTCTTCCCTTAGGCTGTAAACGGGCAGTAAAAGCCGATAAGAAGGCCCTCCTTATAAGATCTTTTCTAACTGGTATTGCAAATACTGGTGCTAAGGATATTTTCTCCATTTTTTCTCCACTAACACTATATAGATATGTCTCTACTGCTTCAAGCCTATAGGGTACTACAATAGACCAGGTCACTGTGGATTCACCAACTAGACACCTTGTTTACTTACAAGACTTAGATATACGATCTTAGGAGCTGATTCAGGGATAAAGCTCGGCGGTCTTATTGGGTAGCGTAGTATAAGTGTTCTTTTCCTAGGGCCAATGACACTTCCTTGTATAAGTATATAGTTTGTCTTCACTATTCCGTAGCCTATGAAGCCTCCTGATGGCGTGATCTCTAATCCGTTTTCTCCTATCTTTATTATTCTCTTATTATACTCTGTCCTTCTATGGAACCCCATTTGACCAGGTTGTGGTGTAGTACTTACTGTACCGAATCCAGGGCTTCTAGATCCTATTTTCCTACTGCCCTTTCTGTGTTTGTGCCACCTAGGAAGCTCCTTTACACCAAATCTCTTTATAACACCTTGGAACCCCTTTCCCTTTGTAATGCCTATTATATCGATAAACTGACCCTCTCTAAACACGTTATTTACGGATACGTAGCCACCTAGGATCTTCTTAGCATACTCTATGCGTTCGTTAAACTCTTTTCCGCCACCAATTCTTATTTCAATGAGTTCAGGTTTCTTTTTCCCCAAACCAGTGATCAATGGGATGGTTGAGGCTATAACTCTAATGTCTGATAATTCACTTGATAAGAGCTTATCTAGCTTCTTCTCCCAACTTCCTTCAAGAAACTTGTACTTATACTGCGAATCCTTATCAGGCTTTACTATACTGGGAAGTTTTTTCCTTAACCCAGCAAGGAATTGCCTAATAATCGTCTCTGAATCCTTGCTTATGAACGGGTTTTTCTCAAACATTTTAGCAATAGATTCAAGTGCTTCAATAGGATTTCTCCAAACTTCTCCAATACACCTTAACCCAGTCGATAAACTATATCTGTATCCTCTAATTGCTAGGATTAGGAGTGGAGGTGTTTCAAGAACTGTTAGAGGTATAAATATCTCCTTTCCTTCAGTATAGCTTCCAGGTCTATCATCAATAATTAATGCATGTGTCATACCTGCTTTGTACCCAGCAAAGCCCAGTAACAGAGGCTCTTCAGATACTACTTCAGGCCAGCTCCTAACCTTAGGTATTATCCTAGCAGCTCTCTTTCTAGGCCTAACACCTAGGCTTCCATGCCTTGGTGCACTATGTTTTCTATGACCCATTATACGCCACCTAAGCACTGACTGTCTGGTTTAACAGTATTTTGGGTATATTAATTCTATCTCTCCCTAGATCATTATATTGAGTAGTGTAAGTGTAGCGTGAACCGCCTCCTCCGTCCTAACCGTCTTTGTACCTTGATTAGGAATGGTATTTAAAACTATATCCACCCAATCCTCTAGTTTAAACCCATATTTACTAGCTATATCAAACAACCCCATATAGGGTGAACCAAAGAGGATGAAAACACCTTTTTTAGAATATAGCTTATCCGTAATCTCATTGAGTATAGTGAGCGTAATTGAAGTGCCATACCTGCT
>JAGGXK010000037.1 GCA_021163115.1 Desulfurococcales archaeon
CTAGGAAATATAGACCAACTGATGCATAGATGGCTCCGGTTGTAGCAAATATAAAGTTTATTGCTATATAGCTCATAAGGTTTGGCATAAGCTCCCTAAATACTATATGCCATGTAGGTAGCCCTAGTGCTTTTGCTGCCTCAATAAATTCTCTCTGCTTAATAGATAATACCTGGGATCTAATACTTCTTGCTAGACCAGCCCATGCTGTTACGCTAAGCATTAGCCCTACAACCCATGGATCAGATGCCCTAATAACTGTTGCTAACACAATCAATAATGGTAAACCAGGTATTGTCATGACAACATCCGTAATAGACATTAAACTGGACCTACTAATCCACCCTTGAAACCGGCGAGCATGCCAACAACTATTCCTACAAGTGTTGTTACAAGCCCTGCTATGAATGCTATTTGAAAAACAACAGGAGCCCCCATACGATCTGTGCCCATATATCCTTTCCAAAGTAATCGCAGATAAGAGGATGTTCTAGTGAGGGAGACCATTGGAATAGTGTGGGCTTTAGATATATCTCGCATGTATAGGATCTCGGGTATGGTGTTATATAGGGGCCTATGGTTGCTATAAACATGTAAAACAATATTATTAGGAAACCTATTGAGCCTTTTTATTTCTAACCAGTATTTTACCTGGAAATACTATCCAGTCATAGATTATTTCCTTGAATTGTTCCTTACAGGATACCGGCGAGTAGGCTGCCATTACCTAGCACCCCTCCTAATCCTTGGACAAGGAATCCATACGGTATATCTGCCAAGAATGTACCGGTTACTACAGCAATTACAATAACATCAAAGGTCCCTATCATTAAGTACCAGTCTCTATTAGTTCTTGTAAAGATCTATGTTAGAGAGTTGTTAGGTCTTTGGCTTATAGAAGAGAATATCATGAACCCTGCTACAAAATAGGCTAATAAAACAAAAATCGGTGCATACAATAACTTTAGTAGATAGCATTACCTGTTTTCTTGTCAAAGAAGTATAATTTGCTTGGTGAGGGTCTCCAATAGATCTGCTGGCCGAGGTTTATAGCCAGTCTTTGCTTAACAACCGCTACATAGTCTGTTTTCTCATCTATTGTAAAGTGTATATAGAGCTCTGTCCCAAGAGGTTCATAGCCTATGATTTTTCCTGGGTAAGCGTATTCTATGGGTTCTGTATGAATAGTTATCTCCTGCGGTCTTATACCCATCACTATCTCTCTGCCAACATATTCTTGTAAGGACTTTGTATAGCTATTAGGTATATTTATCTCTAAGCCACCAGTATCTAAGACAAGTTCTTTACCCCTACTCACTAGTGAGCCGTAGAAGAAGTTCATTGGAGGGACACCAATAAATCCAGCAACAAACATGTTGGCAGGCTTTTCAAACACCTCTACCGGTGTTCCGATCTGCATTATCCTTCCCTGGTTCATGACTGCTATTCTGTCAGCCATAGTCATTGCTTCAACCTGGTCATGAGTAACATAGATTGTTGTAACCTTTAGCTCATCGTGTAGTAGGTGTCTTAGCTCAAATCTCATTTTAACTCTAAGTTTTGCATCAAGATTACTTAATGGCTCATCTAGCAGGAAAACCTCCGGCTCCCTAACAATAGCCCTTGCAAGTGCAACTCTCTGCTGCTGGCCGCCACTAAGCTGTTTAGGATACCTGTTCAAAAGATCCTCTATACCCAGGAACCTTGCAGCTTCAATTACTCTGCGTCTCCTTTCATTCTTTGGCACCCTACTCATTTTAAGTGGAAACTCTATGTTCTGATAAACAGTCATATGTGGATAGAGTGCATAGCTCTGGAAAACCATTGCAACATTTCTCTTCGTTGGATCAATATCGTTTATAAGCCTATCCCCAATCCATATCTCTCCCTCATCAGGTGTTTCAAGACCTGCTATAAGCCTAAGTGTAGTTGATTTACCGCAACCACTGGGTCCTAGGAGGATCATAAACTCTCTATCCTTTACCTCCAAGTTTACATGGTTTACTGCAACAACATTCCCAAACTTTTTTACAACGTTCTTTAACAATACCCTAGCCATACATGATCACCCTTTCCCAGCTTGTATAACTATACCTCTAATTAAGTACTTGTTTAAACCTATAAACAAAATTATAGTGGGTGCAGCAGCTACAAGTGATCCAGCTATAATGGGTGTATATTCCGTCCACATTGATCTCTGAAACGCAAAACTTAAACCAACTGGGAGAGTAAAGTTTTCGGGAGATCTAAGGAATACGAGAGGCCCAAGAAAAGCATTCCAAGCCCCAAGAAACTGATATACAGCAACAGCCCCTAGTGCAGGCTTGGCTAGTGGAAGAGCTATATAGAAGAATGCTTTTATGGGTCCACATCCATCTAGTCGAGCTGCATCAAATACTTCCTGGGGTAGAGAGAGGAAGTATTGTCTCATAAGAAATATACTTGATACATTAGCTAGGCTTAGCAGTGCAAGACCAATGATATTGTCGATTAAGCCTAGCTTATATATTATAATATAGTTAGGTACAAGTGTAACAAATATAGGTATCATTAACAAAGCTAGAAGTGCAGAGAATAATGCGTCTCTTCCAGGAAACTCTAGTCTAGCAAAAGCGTATCCAGCCATACTTGAGAAGATAATATTACCTGCAACAATAAGTCCTGCATATAATGCTGAATTCATAATCCATCTAGGAAATAGTTCAAGTCTAAATAGTTTAAGATAATTCTCTATAGTAAAGGGGTGCGGAATCCATTCTGGAGGATACTTTGATGCCTGTTCCCATGTCATGAATGATGCTACAAAGGATCTAATGAAGGGGGAGAGGTAAATAAATGCAAACATGGTTAATATAATGTATACAAATACTATCCATAGAGCTTTCAATAGATTTCTTTTAGTAGCCTCGTTCACTGCCTCATCACCTTGTATTTCTTTTGGAAAATATAGGTTGATGTAAAGATTAATACAAACAAGAACATACTCTTAGCAGCAGCTACTCCTGGTCTCAAGTTAATGAATGCTTCATTATAGATGTCGAGAGCCATGGTATATCCTGCTCCACCGGGCCCTCCATTTGAACCAGCCATAACCCATGCTAGATCAAACATTTGAAGAGCTCCTATCATACCAAGTACAACAACATAGACTATCATAGGTTTTAGCAAAGGTACTGTGATATAGATAAATCTCCTTATAGGTCCTGCGCCATCAAGCATTGCAGCCTCATATACATCCCTGGATATAGACTGCATAGCAGCTAGAAAGGATACCATGAAATGCCCGCTTGTCCCCCATATAGCTACCATGGATATTGCATAGAGGAGATAATTCCTATCATTTATCCAGTCTGGTGCAAAACTAGGTACAATCATCTGTATCATATAGTTTATGAATCCGTTCTTCATAAACAACCATATGAATATTAAAGCTATTATAACAGGACTTGTTACAGCTGGGAGGAAATATGATACCTTATAGAACTGTACACCTCTTATCTTCTGATTGGCGAAGGCAGCGAGTATCATTGCAAGTATTGTCTGGGTTGGAACAACTATAGCTGTATACAACAGTATATTCTTTAAGCCAGTATAGAATGGGGCTAAGAAATAATAGGCTCCATTAATACCCTTCCATAGATCATTAAATATTATCTGATAGTTTCTTAATCCAACAAATTCCATGGGGCTAATGTAGTCCCATTTAAAAAAGCTTAAATAGAAAGCAAAGAATGCTGCAAAATAACCAAATACTATATTGAGACCTGTAGCAACGCTAATTAAGAGAAGCGCTTCAAGAGCTTCCCGGCTCTTCCTACGTTCTAATATTTTCCTTAAAGAAAGAGAAGTGTGAAGTGAAAAAACTCTTGATTTAGACATAGTGTCTCACCCATCATATAGAGGTCTTATTCACTTAGTACTTGCTGTACAACCTGTTTCATGGCCTCAAGTGCTTCATCAATACCTATCTCTCCTCTCATAGCGGAAGCCATTACATCACTTATCTTACTCTCAAGCTCGCCTGTCTTTGGACCCCATAGGAATATCTGGTATTGGTCATACTGGAATAATAGTGATTTCTTGTGCTGAGGCCACATATCAGGATCGTTTGCAAGGCTCCTTACAGATGGTAATGTATGACCCATTTTAACAACAAGTTCTTTCTGACCCTCAGGACCTAGTACAAACTCTACAAACTTTGTAGCCGCATCGGGGTGTTCTGTCTTAGCATTAATTGCTAGTGCTACAGTATACACCATAGTAACTCTTCCCTGAGAACCTCTTGGTACGGGGGCTATGTCCCAGTCTTCTCCAAACTTAAAGTCTGGATACTGATCTGCTAGGAATGGGATCATCCAGTTACCACTGATAACCATGGCTACTTCTTGTTTACCAAAGGCGTCTCCAAGCCATCCAGCTCCAACATCCTGAGGCGCAACAGCATAGGGTGTTAACCCTTTATTCTCCCTCTCAATCTTACCCTCTTTGTATAAGTTTATATACCATGCCATGGTATCTTTTACAACAGGGTTATCAAACCATGATGCATCACTTGGATCATCAAACCATGGCTTAGAAGCACCATTGCTTAGTGCTACAGGCATGTATCTATTGAAGCCACCAAGATATATTGCTAGGCCAGGCTTACCTGTTTTATTAGCAATGATCTCTGCATACCTTACCAGCTCATCCCATGTATCTGGTGGACTGGATAAACCTGCTTGTTCAAACAATTTCTTATTATAGAATAGCATCAACATACTCCAGTCCTTTGGAAGACCATAGAGTTTATCATCAGGTCCCTTGAAAGGCTCTAGTAGGAAGTCATAAAACTGGTTAATAAAGTCCTGGCTCACTAGATCAGATATTGGATAGAGCGCTCCCTTATCAATAAATATTGGTGCCCATGATGTATCTAGGTAGAATACATCTGGAGCAACACCAGCACCATAGGATGCTAGAATGTTTTCATGAAACATCTGGGTTATTACTTCATACTTAACAGCTATATTAGGATTGGTTTGCTCAAACAAACTGATTATACGCTGATAATTCTTCATCTCAGTTTCTCCAGCACTCCATCCAGCAAATCTAATGAACATCTTTTCTACAATAGTTGTTTGAGTCTCGGTTTGTACCTGAGTTTGAGTCTGCACCTGTGTTTCAGTCTTAATAATGGTTGTTGGAGATGGAGAGGCCTCTGGTACTTGTTGTTGCGTTGTATACCATATAACAGCTGCAACAGCTGCAATTAATATAACTGCTATAATTAGGATAGAGACAGTCTTCTCTAGAGCCTTATAATATTTCATATAGATCCCCTTGATAAAGTAAGGAGACTCTCAATAAGTTATTACTATTGAGTAGTATATAATCTTTACCTTAATTCATTATTCATAAACACAGCTATAAAACTCAATACTACTAGAGGACTCAATTAGCCCTCTTTATACAGAAAAACAGTGTATACCATTATTTTTAAGAATATAAAGAACCTAAGATATAACCTCTATAATATCTGCTTCAACATCCTCCAAGTAAGCATACCATCCTCCAATACTTATTGTTTTTCTCCCCGACCTTATAATGATCCGTGCTATTCCTTTATAGATATCATATTCTGTTCTAATAGGTATACCTTCTACAACAGTTTCCCTTTTTGTCTTGGTATACCTTCCTCTAACCTTGACCGTGATCTTTCTTCCTATATTCTTTAATGTATTTATCATATCTATTGCTCTAACCATGTTAACAAATCTTCTAATAAAGACTTTTTCACCCCAAGAGATATAGACTGGTTTTGAAAGCCCTCTTAGATCGTGGAGGAAATATTCCGTGAATAGCTTAAGCATATGTTTATTACCTGTATAAAAGCCAGTAGGATTCTCTCCCAGTTCAGACCAATTGGTTACGAAAACCATTTCTTTTCTATCAGGTATAGCTATTACCACCCCCTGAGTTATTCTAAGTCTGTGTTCATCAACATAGGTCTGTGGCTCCATTTCATCATATGTTACCAAGCATATAGAAACTCCCTTCTTTGAAAGTTTTTTAAGCCTACTTTGTATCCGGGGCATCATGCGGATGTAAGCTGATATTAGGAGCTCGTGCTCAGCATGATCGATTATTTCAAGAAGCTTATCATAGATCTTGGTCTCAGTATTTAACATCCATATTTCTTCACCACCTAAGTTTTCATGCTCTCTATAAAGCCTTTCAAGAACCCCTGAGATACCCTCATATTCTCTTCTAAGCCTTTCAATAGTTCTATTTAATAACCTAGTAAAGGCTACTCTAGGATCTTCCACACGATATAGCCTAGGTCTTCCCTCAGATATTATAACAAGACCCTTATCTTCAAGAGATTTTAATACATCGTATACTCTAGGCTGAGGAATATGCGCCTCTTTAGCTATTTCAGTACTGGTAGCGATCTTTAATTTAAGTAATATAACATACGCCTTTGCCTCATAAGATGAGAGACCCAACGCTTTTAACCTGGTTATAAGTTCATCAAATTGGACAGGATCCTTCATAGTATATCCCTGTAAAGCATTCACCCTGATCTGTACTAGTAAAACTATATATGCAGTTGATCCTAAATAATTATTGTTTTCTATCATATATATGTTTAAATACTACAAGATAGTAGTATATTGATTAAGGAAAAGATGGCGGACAAGGTATATCCCATGGTCTATGCCTTTATATGGGATTTCGATGGCATAATAGTGTTTACACCACATGAGGAAGCTTGGAGAATAGCTGCAGAAACCTATGGAGCTAAAGGATTTACATCAGATTTTTACCAAAAATATGTCTCTGGCAAGCCAAGGCTTGAAGGAGGCAGAGCTATTTTAGAGCTGCTAGGAGTATATAAGGCTCTTGGAGTAAATACTGAGAAAGAAAAGGAAAAACTTCTAATAGAGTTTACTAACTATAAGAACAAAGTCTTTAGGGAACTCATAGAGAGAGGAGTATATAAGGTAAATTGGGATACAATAGAGTTTATCAAGGGATCAAAGAAACATGGTATTGTACAAGTACTCGCTTCTGCATCAAGAAATGCCAGGCCTATAGCCGACATGGTTAATGTATATGGTAGGAGGCTCATAGAATTATTTGATGTTGATGTAAGTGGTAAGGGTTCTTCTAAAAAAGAGGTCTTTGCTAAAGCGATAGAGTATGTGATAAAAAGGTATGGTTTCCTAGAATGTGGTATAGTATTTGAAGATGCACCATCAGGTATAGTTGTTGCAAAAGAACTTGGCTTGAAAGCCATCGGTTACAGGGATCCTGGTTTAAAAGAGCATGGCGCTGATCTCATAGTTTACAGTTTTAAAGATCTTGATCCCCTTAAAATTCTTTCCAGCCTGAGGTGTTTATAGTTTGATGTATGTTTTCAGCCAACAGGGAATAGATACTTTAAAAGAAGCAAAACTTGGTACACTACTCACATTATCTAATGGCAGGATTGCATGGAGAGGGGAACACGAGCTATATAGGTCAAGTTATGGATTATTTCTTAGCAACATATATGATTATACCCCAGTATTTTATAGAGAACTAGTTGTATTTCCTAGACCTGTAAATCTAGAGATCTATATTGATGGAGAACCTCTAGATATCTATGGTAGAGATACAAGAATAGATAGAATACTTGATATAAGCACAGGTTCTTTATTATCCAGAATATGGTGGAGAGGGAAATCACATAGCGCCTTATATGAAAGCACAAGATTTGTTCATAGAAGAAGAAAGGAGATTATAGGTTTTAAAGCACGTCTCTCATCGAGTAAAGGGAGTAGACTTATCATAAGGAATACAATAGACCTGCGGCTATCTAATCCTCTTATACCATCTAACATATCTATAAAACACTATGATGTTGTATCTAAAAATGATCTAGGTAACGGTATTTCTATATTATTTAAGACTACTGATGATAAATACAAAGTAGCAATGGCTACGTCTCTCCAGGTTAAACCAGATAATAGGAGATACTACCTCTCAAACAACCACTATATTGGTGAACAATATGCTATAGAAAAAAATGAAGACGATATAATCTTAGAGGGTTACACATGTATCATTAGGAACATAGATTATGAGGATCCCCTAGAGAAGGCTATTGAATGTATTGAAGAAGCTGTCTCTATTGGATTGGAGAAGCTTTATAATGAACATTCCAGGGAGTGGAAAACCCTATGGAATGATCTAGGGCTTAAAATAGAAGGAGATGAAGAAGCTGAGAGGAAGTTAAAGTTTAACATATTTCATCTGCTCCAGCTAGGTGATGAGGAGGCTGAAAAACTTATACTACCTGCTAAGGGGCTGCATGGAATAGGCTATAGGGGCCATATGTTCTGGGATACCGATATCTTTACACTGCCATTTTATACACTTGTTAAACCATCTGTTGCAAGAGCTATACTAATGTACCGTTATAGTACGCTAGAACAGGCTAAAGAAAATGCAAGGAAGAACGGGTATAAAGGTGCTCAGTATCCATGGGAGGTTAGTGATGATGGTGTAGAAGCTACTCCTAAGGAGATCCCCCTAGATCCTCTTGGCAGGGAGAAGGTTAGGATATGGACAGGCGATGAGGAACACCATATCTCAGCTGATGTAGCATATGCTATAGACTATTACTATAGAGTTACAGGCGATGAAGACTTTATGGCTAGGTATGGGCTTGAAATACTTATTGAAATAGCTCGTTTCTGGGCTAGTCGAGTAGAATTTGAGGAGAACAAGGGATATGTTATCAAGAAGGTTATAGGTGCAGATGAATACCATATTCATACTGATAACAATTTCTATACAAACCTCATGGCTAAGCATACCCTCTTACTTGCTATAAAATACTACCATACAGCTATGGAGAAGAAGGGGCTATGGCTAGAGACACTATTAAAGACAAGAGTTTCTAAGGAGGAGATTAGTTTGTGGAAGGATATTACTGAAAAAATCTATCTACCATGTAGAGCTGATGGATTATGTGCAGAGTTTGATGGATACTTTGATCTAGAAGACTATATTGTTAATAAAGACTGTATTGGAGAAAAATGCCTTCCATTAGAGATTGTTAAGAAAATAGATAAGACGAGACTTATAAAACAAGCTGATGTAGTATTAGCCTTTTACCTCCTACCACAGATGTATGACAAAAAAGTTATTGAAAAGAATTTCAGGTACTATATAAAACGAACTGTACATGGTTCATCTCTATCGCTTCCAGTATATGCAGGTTTAGCTGCTTATCTGGGA